>JANLXD010000366.1:0-2934 GCA_031364935.1 Candidatus Eiseniibacteriota bacterium | reverse complement strand
GAAGGAAGTCGGCGACGAGATCAAGTCGCTCGACTCGCAGCTCGCGGAAGTGGATGCCGAGCTGCTCCAGCTGGTCTCCTGGATCCCCAACATGATGCACGAGTCGGTCCCGCGCGCCGAGGCCGACGGCAACAAGGTCGTGCGCACGGTGGGCGAGCCGAAGAAGTTCGCGTTCCCCGCCAAGCCGCACTGGGAGCTGGCGTCCTCGCTGGGTCTGGTCGACTTCGAGCGCGCCGGGAAAATCGCGGGCGGCGGCTTCCTCCTCTTCACGGGGAACGGAGCGCGCCTCGAGCGGGCCCTGATCAACTTCATGATGGACCTCCACGCGCGCGACCACGGCTACACCGAGGTGTGGCCGCCGCATCTGGTGCGCCCCGAGTGCCTCGCCGCCACCGGGCAGCTTCCGAAGCTGGCCGAGGACATGTACCACCTGGCCGACGACGACCTGTACCTGAACCCGACGGCCGAGGTCCCGATCACCAACATCTACCGCGAGGAAATCCTGGACGGAGCGCGGCTGCCGATCCGCCACGTCGGCTACTGCGCCAGCTACCGCCGCGAGGCGGGAAGCTACGGGCGCGACACGCGCGGCATGATCCGCGTGCACCAGTTCGACAAGGTGGAGCTGGTGAAGATCGTCCGGCCGGAGACGAGCTACGACGAGCATGAGTCGCTCGTGAAAGACGCCGAGGACGTGCTCCAGGCGCTGGGGCTGGCCTATCGCGTGGTGCTGCTCGCCGCGGGGGACCTCTCCTTCGCCGCGAGCAAGTGCTACGACCTGGAGACGTGGGCGCCGGGAGAGGGACGCTGGCTGGAGGTTTCGTCGTGCAGCAACTTCGAGGACTTTCAGGCGCGACGGGCCGGCATCCGCTTCCGGAACGAAAAGACGGGCAAGGCCGAGCTGGCCCACACGCTGAACGCCTCGGGCCTCGCCCTCCCGCGCACGTTCGCCACGCTGCTCGAGGCATGCCAGACAGAGCGCGGGACGGTCGTCCTTCCCGAGCCGCTCGTCCCCTACATGGGCGGAGTGCGCGAGCTGACTCCCGCCTAGACGGGCCAGGTCATGATGGCGCGCGCGAGCGAAGGCCTCCGAAGCTACCGCCCCTCGTACAAGGTCTACCTCTTCCTGGCCATGGTGGTCCTGAGCCTGGCCCTGGTCGTGCATTCCCACTACGTGATCCAGCGGCTGAACGAAGAGGCGCGCAGCCTCAGCACGGTGCTCGCCCGCTTCGTCGCGGTCTCGACCTTCGAGGCGACGGAAGAGCCGGCGCTCCGCGTCATCTTTCGCGACGTGATCCGGAACATCAACTTCCCGGTCATCCTGACCGACACCCGCGGGCTGCCGCGCGCGTGGAAGGGGATCGGCATCGATCCTTCCGCCATCCCGGACTCGGTCCTCGCGCGGGCCGACTCGACCGGCGTCGTGCCGCCCGCCCTGGAGCGCATCCGCGAGATCGCGGCGCGGCTGGACCGCGTGAACCGGCCGATCGATGTGGTGCGGCTGGGGCGTCCGGGCGTGCTGGGCTACGTCCACTACGGCGAGCCCCCACTGGCGGGGCAGCTCCGCTGGATCCCCTACATCGAGCTGGCCGGGATCATCCTTCTTCTGGTCTTCGGATTCGCCGGGTACCGCGGGCTGATGACGGGGGAGCAGCGCTCGCTCTGGGCGGGACTCGCCAAGGAGACCGCGCACCAGCTCGGCACGCCGCTCTCCTCCATGATGGGATGGACCGCGCTCCTCCGCGACGGAAACCGGGAAGGACGCCTCGATCCCGCGCGCGTCGAGGAGATCGCCGCGGAGCTGGATCGGGACCTGGACCGGCTCCACCGGGTGGTAAACCGCTTCGCCCAGGTGGGTGCCACGCCCGTCCTCACCGAGGGGGACCTGACGCGCACCGTCGGCGACACCGTGTCCTACATCCGGAGCCGCCTGCCCACCCTGGGGCGGGAGGTCACCATCGAAGAGCGTTACGACGCGATCCCTCCCGTGCGCTTCCACAAGGAGCTGTTCGCGTGGGTGGTCGAGAACCTCCTGAAGAACGCGCTCGACGCCGCGGACAAGCCGGACGCCCGGATCGAGGTCGCGCTCCTCTGGAAGCGCGAGGAGCGCGTGGTGGAGCTGCGCGTGAGCGACAACGGGCACGGGATGACTCCCGAGGAGCGCCGCCGCGCCTTTGACGCGGGGTACAGCACCAAGCGGCGGGGCTGGGGATTGGGCCTCGCGCTTGCGAGCCGCGTGGTGCGCGAGTATCATCGGGGGCGAATCTCCATCGTGGAGAGCGCGCCCGGACGCGGCACGACCGTCGCCGTGGCGCTTCCGGTCCCGCCGAAGCCCCGTCCCGGGGCGCCCCCGTCCAAGCCTGACCCGAGTTGAAATGAGCCCCACCGAGCGGAAGATTCTCTGGGCCGACGACGAGATCGAGCTCCTCCGGCCGCACATCATGCTCCTGGAGGAGAAGGGGTACCGCGTCACGCCCGTGACCAACGGGACCGACGCGGTCGCCTGCGCGGCGCGCGAGCGCTTCGACGCGGTGGTGCTGGACGAGACGATGCCGGGGATGGGCGGGCTGGCCACGCTCGAGGCGATCAAGGAACGCGATCCTTCGATGCCCGTGGTCCTGGTCACCAAGAACGAAGCCGAATCGCTGATGGACGACGCGATCGGCCGCCGCATCGACGACTTTCTCTTGAAGCCCGTCCGCCCCACGCAGGTCTTCCTCGTGCTGAAGCGTTTGTTGGAATCGGACCGCCTCCAAGAAAGCCGCCGCGCGCGCGACTACGTGGCCGAGCTGGCCCGCCTCCGCTCCGAATCGGCGGAAGGACTCGACTGGCGCGGATGGGTGGATCTGTACGGGCGAAACGCCCAGTGGGACGTCGAGCTGGACAGCGTGGACGACCAGGGGCTGAAACAGGCGCAGGCCGACCAGCGGCGCG
>JANLXD010000285.1:0-4567 GCA_031364935.1 Candidatus Eiseniibacteriota bacterium | reverse complement strand
AGAGCGTGGCCGCCTCCACCCCCGTCGGGATCACGTGCCGCCTCTGCGAGCGTCTCGACTGCCGCGCCCGCGCCTTCCCCTCCGTGCACCGGCGGCTCCAGGTGGACGAGAACGTGCGGGGCATCTCCTTCTACGCCCCGGTCAAGGACGAGGAGTAGTCGCAGAGCCGCAGCTTAGTCGCGTCCCGCCTCGCATTACTGCCGCGACAATCGCGCGCGGCATGAGATTTCCGTTCCAAGCGACTGCAATCAGACGACGTGTGCGACGAGAGAGTTTTTCTTTGGTTCTCGCGTCTCGCGTGCGCGATACTGCGGCACGCGATGAACGCCATCCAAGTCGACGGCCTTCGGAAAAAATTCGGCGATGTCGTCGCCGTGGACGGCGTGAGCTTCGAAGTGCGGCAGGGCGAGACGTTCGGGCTCTTGGGTCCGAACGGAGCCGGCAAGACCACCACGATCAGCATGATCGTGGGCGCGCTCCGCCCCGACGCCGGCAAAGTGCGGCTGGCCGGCCACGAAGACCCCACGCGCCCGGCGGTTCGGATGCAGGTAGGCGTGGCGCCCCAGGCTCTCGCGCTCTACTCGGAGCTTACGGGCGAAGAGAACATCGAATTCTTCGGAAGGCTGTACGGACTCTCGGACGAAAAGCTCAAGGAGCGCGTGGAGTGGGCGCTCAAGTTCTCCGGACTTCTCGACCGCAGGAAGGACCGCGTCCACGGATACAGCGGGGGCATGCAGCGGAGGTTGAACTTGGTCTGCGGCCTCCTGCACGACCCGCCCATCGTGGTCCTCGACGAGCCGACGGCCGGTGTCGACCCGCAATCGCGCAACCTATTGTTCGAGAACATCGAAGAGCTGAAGCGGCTGGGCCGCAGCATCCTCTACACCACGCACTACATGGAAGAGGCGGAGCGGCTTTGCGACCGAGTCGCGATCATGGATCGCGGGAAGCTCCTCGCGCTGGACACGGTGAGCAATCTCGTGCGGCAGCACGGCGGGCATCCGACGGTGGAGATCGAATTCGAAGACCGGCCTTCCGGGTTGGAGGCGCTGGGCGGCGCCTGGGACAAGGGCCGGTGGCGGGTGCAGTCGGACAAGCCGGTGCAGGTGCTCGAGCGCGCGAGCGCGGCCGGCAATTTCTCGAACGTGTCCATCCGCCGCGCCAATCTGGAGGCTGTATTCCTGAGTTTGACAGGGCGATCGTTGAGGGATTGAGTGTTGCCGGCCGGTGGCGTGGGGTGGTGGAAGTGACCGGGTCACAGGGGTGAGCCGCCGGTGAATGCTCTCCTCACGATCGCCCGTAAAGATTTGAAGCTCTTAGCCCGGAACAAGGCCGCCTTCTTCTGGGTGCTGGGCTTTCCCATCGCGATTGCTCTCTTCATGGGCGCCGCATTCTCCAATGACGGCGGACCCGGCCGGCTGTCCATCGCCGTGGTCGATCAAGATCAGACCCCGTATTCGAAGAGCCTCATCCTTCGCCTCCGCGAGTCCGAAGCGCTCACCGTGAGCGAGACCACGCTCGACTCCGCGACCGCCGCCGTGCGCCGCGGCAAACTCTCCGCCTACGTGGCGCTCCGTCCGGGCATGAGCCAGAATTTCGGCTTCGGGGCGGACAGCACCTCCGGCATCGAGATCGGCATCGACCCGCGCCAGCGGGCCATGGCCGACATGCTCCGCGGGCTCGTGAGCCAGGCGGTCTTCCTGGGCATGCGCGAGTCGTTCGGCTCAGGAGGGAGCGGGCGCGACATGGTCGCCCAGCAGCTCGAGCACCTCCGGGCCGACACCACGGTCACGCCGGAGCGGCGCGAGCGAAGCGAGAACATGCTCCACTCGCTCGAATCGTTCATGACCACGCTGGATTCGGTGGAGACGCTCAAGGGCACCTCCGACACGACCGCCGCCGCGTCGGTCGCTGACCGCGGCGCGGGACCCCGCATCCACATGGTCCAGGTGACCGGCGAGGACGACGGCCCGCGCACCCCCTACGAGGTGACCTTTCCCGCCGCGCTCGGATGGGCCCTGGTCGGCACCTGCATGTCCTTCGTGGTCTCCATCGTCTACGAGCGGCTCACGGGAACGTTTCTGCGCCTTCGGCTCGCGCCCGTGAGCCGCGCGCAGGTGCTCGCCGGGAAGGCCCTCGCCTGTTTCATGGCGTGCCTTGGCTCGACGGCGGTGCTCCTCTTGATCGGCACGCTCTTTCTCCACATTCGCGTCACCAACCCATTGGGCCTCCTCGCCGCCATCGTCGCGGCCGCATTCTGCTTCACGGGACTCATGATGCTCGTCGCCTCGATGGGCCGCTCCCCGCAGAGCGTCTCAGGCGCGGGGTGGGCCGTGATGCTGGTCATGTCGATGACCGGCGGCGGCATGATCCCCCTCTTCGCCATGCCCCCGTGGATGCAGAAGCTGAGCAACTTCAGCCTGGTCAAGTGGTCCATCCTCGGTGTCGAGGGAGCCGTGTGGCGCGGCTTCAGCTGGGGCGAGATGGCGCTCCCGCTGGGCATCCTGGTCGCGGCGGGGGCGATCGGGCTGGGCCTGGGCGCCTGGGTGCTGGGGCGCTCCGAGACGTAGCATGGGGCGGCGCGACCTCCCTTGACCGAGACCCTCGAGAAGGAAACCGGCCGCGTCGAAGCCTTCAGCGACGGCGTCTTCGCCATCGCGATCACCCTCCTCGTGCTGGAATTCAAGGTGCCCCACCATAGCGTCGCTCCCGATGACGCCGCGGTATGGTCTTCGCTCCGCCATCTCTGGCCCTCGTTCATCGCCTTTACCGCCTCCTTCATCGCCATTCTCATCATGTGGATCAGCCACCACGGGCTTTTCCGCATGGTCCACCGCGTCGACACGCCCTTCCTCTATGTGAACGGCTTCATGCTCCTCATGGTCACCTTCGTGCCTTTCCCCACCGCGGTGCTCGCCGAATACCTGGGCCATCCCGGGGAGCGCGCCGCCACGGCGTTTTACTGCGGCACGTTCGTCCTGGTCTCTCTCACGTTCCAGCTATGGTGGTGGACCGCCTGCCGGCGCCGCCTCTTGAAGAGCCACGTGCCTCAGGAGCACATCGATCGGCTCTGGAAGTCGTACCGCTTCGGCTTCGTCGTCTACGTGGTCGCGACACTGCTCGCGTTCTGGCACGCGGCGGTGGGCCTGGGGTTGTGCGTTTCCCTCTGGTTCTACTGGGCACTCCTCAGCCGCCGCACGGAAGCCTAGCCGCGCCGCCGCATTCGTGGTTTCATTCCTGAGCCATGACCCAGCCCGCCATTTCCGCCGATCAGATCCGCCTTCTCGAGCGCTGCGAGATGACGTGCTGGCGCACGTGGTTCATGGCGCCGGGGCCGTCCCTCGTCGACAACCTGGGACTCCGCTTCGAGAACCTCTACGGCGCGCAGCTCGCCATCTCCTCCAAGCTCGATTTTCTTCTCTTCAACCGGGTGCTCGGGCTGGGCAATGAGGAGCCGGTGAGCCCGGCCATCGTGGATCGCATCGTCCAGACGTACTTGAAGAGCGGCGTGCATCGCTTCTACATGCAGATCAGCCCCGCTGCCGAGCCGAAGACGCTGACCGCCTGGCTGAAGGACCGCGGCTTCCAGATGACGCAGCCGTGGGCCAAGCTGAAGCGCGGCGTCGGCCCCGTCGCGAAGGTGGATTTCGAGCCCACCATCAAGCAGATCGCGCCGGCCGACAAGGCCACGGCGGCGATCTGGGGGCGCATCGTGCAGACCGCGTTCGAATACCCGCCCGAGACCGCCGAGTGGTTCGCAGGGCTGGTGGAGCTGGCGCGCTGGCGTGCCTATCTCGCCTACGAGGGGGACAAGCCAGTGGGCGCCGCCGCGATGTTCATCAATGGCGAGTGGGCCTCGTTCGAGATCGGCGTGGTCCTGCCCGAGGCGCAGAACCACGGCTTTCACAGCGCGCTCATCGCGCGGCGCATCCGCGACGCCACGGCGGCCGGCTGCAAGACGCTCACCATGGAAACGTCGACCGAAAATGAGCAGGGGCGCGCGCAGTCGTTCCGGAACGCGCGGCGGATGGGCTTTGACCTCGCCTACTTCCGCGAGAACTGGGAGTGGAACGGCTTGGTCGTTTAGCGGTCAGTCCCCAAGTGCTCGACTTTGCCGCCCCCACCTTGCCGCCCGTAGGCCTTACCGCGCCTCGAGTCCCACCGAGAATGCGGTCTCCTTGTCTTCCAATCCGTAGCCGAAGTCCGCGCGCAATTCGCCCCGGCCGGCCAGGCCGGCGAGCCGGAGTCCCGCGCCCACGTCAACTTGCCAGGGCACTTCGCCGCCCCTGAGTGGGCGCCATGCCTTGGCGGTGTCCACGAAGAGCGCCCACCCGATCTTGATCGGCCGGATCTCCCAGGGCCAGCCGCGGCGCTCCACGCCACCGTGAAGAAGCCTCCGGCCAAAGACGGGCCCGGCCACAATTCCCTCTTCGAGCAGCGGATGTGCGCGAAGGAGCGCGCCACGGCCGGTGCCGGTGCTGGCGCCGGGCCAGAGCGCGAGCGGGGCGCGGTCCGACGCCATCGAAAAGCCAGCTCGCGCGATCCAGTTGCCGCTGACGAACGACTC
>JANLXD010000193.1:0-5852 GCA_031364935.1 Candidatus Eiseniibacteriota bacterium | reverse complement strand
GTGAGGCTGAGGGAGCCGGTCATGAGGATGACCGGGACCAGCGCCACGCCCATCGCCAGCTCGTAGGAAATCATCTGGGCCGACGCGCGGAGGCCGCCCAGGAGCGGGTACTTGGAGTTGGACGCCCAGCCGCCGAGCACCACGCCGTAGACGCCCATCGAGGTCGCGCCCAGCAGGAAGAGGATCGCGATGTTCACGTCGGCGATGCGGAGCGGGATGTCGCGGCCGAACAGGTGGACCGTGTCCCCGAACGGGATCACGGTCGCGGCGGCTAACGCCGTGACCACGGAGATGGCGGGGGCGATGGCGAAGACCACCTTGTCCGCCTTCGCCGGCACCAGGTCCTCCTTGAAGAAGAGCTTGATGCCGTCCGCGATGGTCTGGAGAAGGCCGAAGGGGCCGACGCGCTGGGGGCCGATCCGGTCCTGCATGTGCCCCAGCACCTTCCGCTCCATCCAGACGATGAGCGGCACTCCGAGAAGGACGAAGCCGAGGACGATGTGGATCTTGACCAGCGCCTCGATGATGAAGGCGACGTCCACCGGCTATTTCAGCTCCGAGAGAAGCCGGTCCACGTCCTCGGCCTTGATGTTCTCGTGATAGCGGTCGTTCACCATGAGCACCGGCGCGGTCCCGCACGAGCCGAGGCACTCGACTTCCAGGAGCGTGAAGCGGCCGTCCGGCGTCGTCTCCCCCTCCACGATGCCGAGCCGCTCCTCGAGCCGCTTCCGCAGTTTCTGTCCGCCGAGCATCGTGCAGGAGAGATTGCGGCAGACCTGGACGACGTACTTCCCCACCGGCTTCTGGTAGAACATCGTGTAGAACGAGACCACGCCGGCGACCGTGTGCAGACTGAGACCGAGGATCTCGCCGACTTCCTTCTGCGTTTCCTGGCTCAACCACCCCTGGTCCGCCTGCGCGATGTGCAGCGCGGGGATCAGTGCGGATTGGTTGGTCTCATAGGTCGACAGGAGCGCCTGGATGGCGCGCCGCGATTCGGGCGAGAGCACCGCGTCAGGCTTCCACGTTGGGGAACTGGTCGGACTGGGTCGGGAAGTCCTTCCGGAGCGGATGTCCCAGCCAGCCGTCGGGCGTCAGGATTCGCTCTAGATTCGGATGGCCCGTGAAGGGGATCCCAAAGAGGTCGAAGACTTCGCGCTCCAGGAAATTCGCCGTCCTCCAGACGGAGGTGGCGGACGGGAGCGACTCTCCGTCGTTGACGCCCACTTTCAGGAAGAAGCGTCGGTTGAACGTGAGCGAGTAGAGGTTGTAGATCACCTCGAAGCGCGGCTCGTTCGGGGCGCGCTGCTCCAGGTAGTCGGCCGCGGTGAGATCGGTCAAGAGCTCGCAGAGAAGATGCGGATCGTTCTTCGCGAAGCGCAAGGCCTCGAGCGTGTCGCCGGGCCGGATCCAGATGGAGAGCGCCTTCCGAAACGACTGCGTCTCCAGCACGCCGTCGCCGAAGCGGGCCCGGAGCTTCTCCACCACCATCGTCTGGTCGGTGTCGAGGGCTTCGAGAAGCTCGGGCTCGGGTCTCAATCCCACTCCAGCGCTCCCTTCCCCCACACGTAGATGAAGCCGAGGAGGAGGATCAACAGAAAGACCCCCATCTCGATCAGCCCGAACATCCCGAGCTGCTTGAAGACCACGGCCCAGGGGTAGAGGAAGACGATTTCGATGTCGAACACGATGAAGAGCATCGCGACCAGGTAGAAGCGGGTGTGGAAGCGGTCGCGCGCACTCCCCACGGGCGTGATGCCGCACTCGTAGGGGAGCATCTTGGCGGGGTCGTACACGCGCCGGCCCAGGAAATAGGAGGCCAGCAGGGTGCCCGCGGCGAAGCCGATCGCCACGATCACCATCATCAGAACCGGGATGAAAGCGGCCGGGCTGTTGGGGTCGACCTGGTTCAAGTCACGCTCCGGAGCGAATCGCTTTCCACGAAACCGCGAACGGCTTGTGAAAAAAGGTGCTAAACGCGGCAGGATAGGGACTTGGCGGCGCCTCTGTCAAGCCACCTTTTCGTGAGCGACGCGGTGCGCCTCCCCCGAGACGCGGATCGCCAGGCAGTCGGGATCGTGCTCGAAGAGGAGGAGCCATTGCTCGCGCGTCGCGTCGCGCAGGATGGCGCGCTTGGTCTCGAGCGTGGTCAGCGGGTAGAGGTCGTAGCCCATGATGAACGCGAGCGGCAGGTGGGCCACCGTCGGGATCAGGTCCACCGTGTACAAGGCGCGCTGCCCCGGCACGTCGAAGAAGACTCCCTGGTGCCCCAGCGTGTGCCCGGGGAGGTTCTTCATCCACACGCCGGGGAGGATCTCCATGTCCCCGTCGTGGAGGATGAGCTGCCCCGACTCGGCGAGCGGGTCGTAGTTCTCGGAGAGGTAGGAGGCGCGGTTCCGCTCGTTCGCGTGATGCGCGTCGTTCCACTCCTGGCGGCGCACCAGGTAGTGCGCGTTCGGGAACGTGGGTTTCGCCGCGCCGTCCGGGCCGAGCGTGGTCCCGCCGCCGCAGTGGTCGAAGTGGAGATGCGTGAGCGCCACGGTGTCCACCGCCTCCGGCGCGACGCCCGCGGCCTTCAGCTCGTCGATCAATCCCTCGGGGCGCTCGATGGCATAGATGTCGCGGAATTTCGCGTCCACCTTGGTCCCCGAGCCCGCGTCCACCAGCACGCGCTTTCCGTCCCCCTCGATGAGGAGACAGTTCATTCCCATCTGGATCCGGTTCTTCTCGTCCGCGGGCGCCACCCGGTTCCAGAGCACCTTGGGGACCACGCCGAACATGGCGCCGCCATCCAGGCGGAAGCGCCCGCCCGAGACGAAGCGCACCCGGTAGGGACCGATCTGCAGCGTGGGAACGGCCGCGGGGGGCGAGGCTGCGGGTTTTACGTTCATTCTTGGTGGATCAGGCGTCAGGTGGCGTTGCCGGAGTACCCCGTAAGCCGAGTTCTGTCGGATTGCTCCGTGGCGACCATTTCTCTGGGACGCGCGTTACCGCGCGCCTCTAGCGACCTACCCGGGACTCAGCGAGGCGGGCCACCTCATCGTCCCCTATTTGGTCTTTCTCCGGGTGGGGTTTACCTAGCCGGAGGAGTCACCTCCTCCGCTGGTGCGCTCTTACCGCACCGTTTCACCCTTACCGCGGGCCCGAAGGCCCGAGGCGGTTTGCTTTCTGTTGCACTTTCCCTGGGATTGCTCCCGCTGGGAGTTACCCAGCACCCTGCCCTGTGGAGCTCGGACTTTCCTCAGCCCGCACCGAAGCGCGAGCCGCGGCCGCCTAGAGTACTCCGGCAGACGCCTGCCTGACGCATAGCCTGCCTGTTACATCCGCAGTCTAGCACGGTCTTCCGCCCCAGTTCGTGGGGGTCCTTCGATCGTGCTTCCGCCGAGGCATGGCGGTCTCCCTGAACCCCGCCACGAAAAATCTCGACTCCACAGGCTCAAACCGAAGAATTTTCCTTGACGAGTTGGAACGGTCACCGCGCGCCCGCGCCGTATCGACTCCCGAGAGTCCACGCCGTCGCGCTTCCTGCGGCCCATGGAGTGCGATCGTGAACCGGAGAAGCCAAAAACCCCGAAGCCTTCTAGCACGCGCCCATACGGCCTTCTCCCGGGCGGCGGAAACGTCGTGGTATGAATCAAGAACCCTCCCATGAGCTTGGCCCAGGACCAGGCACGGACTAACCTGCCCCGCGGATGGATCGTTCATGCGCGAGTACTCGTTGGCTCATCTCAGTGACGCCGTCGTCCTTCTCGAGTTGGCGGAGCTCATCGCTCGAGATCGGGTCACGACAGCGATCCTCCTCGCCCACATCGCCGAGGTGGACGCCCGCAGGCTGTACGTCCCTGCCGGCTACCCTTCCATGTTCGCCTACTGTGTGGACGAGCTGCAGATCTCCGAGGACGCCGCCTCGAAGCGGATTCAGGCGGCACGAGCGGCACGACAGTTCCCTGCCCTGTTTGTCGCCCTGGCCCACGGCCGGCTCCATTTGACGGCAGTTTGCCTGCTCGCTCCCCATCTCACTCCGGAAAACGCGGACGAGCTCTTGGAAGGAGCGGAAAATCGCAGCAAGGCTGAGATCCAACAGCTGCTGGCCCATCGCTTTCCGGCGCCGGAAGGCCGAGCGATCGTGCGACCCATGACAGCGGCGCCGGCAGAGCGCTCGCAACATGCGCCGGCGCATGTTGCAGGTGAACCCTCCCTCCTTGCCGGAGCACTCGAGGAACATGCGCCGGCGCATGTTGGGGATACAGAGGTCGCTTCACCCGAGCGTTTCCTCCTTCAGCTAGCGATCCCCACGAGCACGCACGACAAGCTCCGCTACGCCCAGGCACTCCTCAGCCATGCCCTCCCCACGGGAGATGTGGCCCATGTGCTCGACCGGGCCCTCGACGCCTTGATCACGCGTCTCGAGAAGCGAAAGTTCGGGGGCAAGGCACCGCACAAATCCCAGCCACGCATGAGCATCCGAAGCCGCTACGTCCCGGTGCAGGTGCGGCGTGCCGTCTGGCAGCGGGACCAGGGCCAGTGCACCTTCGTCAGCCAATGCGGCAGGCGCTGCACGGCGCGAAAATTCCTCGAGTTCGACCACGTCGAACCGGTGGCGCGAGGGGGAAGGGCGACGGAGACAGGGATGAGGCTGCGGTGCCGCGCTCACAATCAATACGAGGCTGAACGCGCATTCGGAGCTGCCTTCATGTCTCGGAAGCGAGATGAAGCCCGGCGGGTGCGGGCCGAAGCGCAATCGAAAGCGAAGGAGCGAGTTCAGGATGTCTTGGCCGGTCTACGCGGACTCGGATGTCGAGCCGACGAGGCTCACCGTGCCGCCGAATTCTCCGAAACCCTTCCCGACGCAACGCTCGAGGAGCGTATGCGCGCGGCACTCCGGTTTCTCAGCCGAAGATAGCGCCCGGCCCCCCCGTCACGCCCCCTCGGGCGGCTGGATCTGCGCGTCCAGCGCCTCGTTCGCCAGCTCGTCGGCGCGCGCATTCTGCTTGCGCGGGATATGCCTGAACGAATACTTCGGGATCGCGTTCAGGAGCATCGTGGCCCGGGCGTGGAGCTTCTGGAGCCGCGGCTCCTTCACGCGGTACTGCCCCTGGACCTGCCGCACGACCAGCTCGCTGTCCAGGATGAACTCCACGTCCTTAGGGCGCATGTCCTTCACGTACTCGATCGCCGCGATCAACGCCAGATACTCGGCCTCGTTGTTGGTGTTGACCCCGAGGCAGCGGCTCGCCTCATAGACGACGCGCCCCGTTTCGTCCTGGACGACGATGCCGATGGCCGACGGGCCGGGGTTTCCCCGCGCGGCGCCGTCGGTATGCACGACGAGTTTCATCGGCGGCAGGGTACGCGGCCCGGGCCGGTTTGACAACGACGCAGGCCGAGGCGACAATGGCCGGCCACCCCGACCTTCCATGGAGGGTACCGTGCCCAATGCCACCCCACAGGATGCCGAGCTCATCTTGAAGCTCTACGAGCTCCGCCGCGATCCCGAGTTGCGCCGCGCGCGCTCGTTCCTCCTCTCGGAGTTCAACGTCACCGACTGGGAAGCGCTCCGCCCGCACTGGATGACCGGGAGCGAGCTGGACCGCCACATCCGCATGGCCACTTCCTATTGGGAGATGGCGGCCGCGTTCGTCAACCGCGGCCTGATCAACGAGGACCTCTTCTTCGACACCCACGGCGAGGCGCTCGTCATCTGGAACAAGGTGAAGGCGATCGTGCCCGGCGCGCGAAAGCAGATCCGTCCGACCTGGCTGTGGAATCTGGAGCGGATGGCGCGGCGTCAGCAGGCATGGCGCGAGCGCAGCTTCAAGACCGCGGCCAAGGTGATCGAGGCCGAGTCGAAG
>JANLXD010000280.1:0-5530 GCA_031364935.1 Candidatus Eiseniibacteriota bacterium | reverse complement strand
GCGCGTTCTCGAGGGCTCCATCGAGACTCTGCTCCAGGCCGCCGAGGCCCATCCGCGCGCCGGGATCGTGGCCCCGAAGCTGTTGAACCCGGACGGGACGCTTCAACTCTCGGCCCGGCGCTTCTACAATTGGAGAACGCTCCTCCTCCGGCGCATTCCTCTGGGTCCGTTCGTCGCGAAGAGCCGCGCCCTGCGCGAGCACGTGATGGCCGACTGGGACCATGTCGGGACCCGGCGCGTCGACTGGGTGCTGGGCGCCGCGATGCTCGTCCGGCGGCAGGCGATGCGCGACGTGGGACTCATGGACGAGCGCTATTTCCTCTATTTCGAAGACGTCGACTGGTGCCAGCGGATGGGGCGCCACGGCTACGAGGTGCTCTATGTGCCCGACGCCCGGATGTTCCACGACTACGCAAGGTCGAGCGCGCAGCTCAGCCCGCGCTCGCTCCGCGCGCACGCGGCGGGATTCCTGCGCTTCACGGAGAAGTGGAGCGCCCTGGTGTTCGCGGTGAGCCAGGTCCGGGGACGTCTCACCCAGGCGGCCACGATTCTCGTGGACGCCGCCGCGGTCGTGCTGGCGTGCGCCGCGGCGTACGGAATCCGGGCCGCCCTTGCCCCGCTCTCGGGAAAGCCGTTCTATCCGCCCGCGGCGTATCTGGGCCTCTTCCTCTTCACCGTCGCGGTGACGCTCCTCGCCCTCGCCTTGAACGGTCTGTACCGCCACGGCGCGTTCCGCGACGCGGTCGACCGCGCGTTTCGGCTGGGGCGCGCCGTGCTGCAGGCGGTGCTGCTTCTCATGGCGACCACCTTCCTGTTCCAGACGCCGCGCTACTCGCGCCTTCTGGTGCTCCTCACGGCGCCGCTCCTCTTCCTGTTCCTCACGGCCGGCCGCGCGCTGCTCGCGAGTCTCACCGCGGGGGCGCGGCGGCAGGGATTCGCGTTCCGGCGCGTGCTCCTCCTGGGATCGGGGGACGAAGCCGAGCGGGCGCGCGCGGCGCTGGAGCGGTCGCGCTCCTCGGGCTTCGAGCCGCTCCACGCCGAAGTGCCCATGGACGGGAGCGAGCCGCCCGAAGCGGCGGCCGCGCGGCTCCGCACCCTCATCGAATCCGAGCGCATCCAGATCGTCTGCATCGTTCCGAGCCCCGCCGATCCTCGCGAGCTTCCGTACCTCCTCGCGCTCGCCTCGGCGCTCCGCGATTCGGGCGCCGCGGTCTACTGGGCCGGCTCGCTCGCGCGGCTGATGCCCGGCGCGGGCGCGCGCGGCCTCGAGCCCCTGGGCGCCGTGCTGCTCCACGCGCCCACCCGAGGGATCTCGCTCCGCGCGCGGAAGCGCGCGAGCGACGTGTTCCTGTCGCTCGTCGTCGTGCCGTGGCGGTGGCGCGGGCTCCACCGGCACCTCGCCCAGAGCGTGGGCGGCATGGGCGTGGGGGAGGCATGGCGCCGCGTGTGGTCCGGCGAGCGGAGCTGGGTCGGGCGGAGCGATTACGAACGCGTCCGCTGGGAAGGAGTCCCCGGGTGGGCGCGGCTCGCTCTGGAGCCGGTCCGTCCGGGCGTGGTCTCGCCCGCGGACAACCCCGCCGAGGAGCCGGATAACGGGCGCGAGCGCGGCGCGCGGCTCGAGACCGAGCTCGCGTATCTCGCCCGATTCTCGGTCGCCGAAGACCTGCGCATCTTCCTGCGCGCGACGCGCGGAGCCCGCCGATGACGCGCGCGGCGCTCGCGGCGCTTTGCGCGCTGGCGTCGGCGTTCGCCGCGGCGCCCGACGACGCCGCGGCCGCCACGCATCTCTTCATCCGGAATCACGTCAGCTCGAACGATGTGCGCGGGCTCACTTCGTGGAACGGCCTCCTCGCGGCCGCGACCACAGGAGGCCTGGTGACCGTCGCCATGCCCGCGGGGCCGCTTACCAAGACGCTCGCCGCGCCGGGCGGGCTTCCGACGAATCAGACCCTCACGGTGGCGACCAGCCCGAGCGGGGACCTCTGGATCGGCACGGTCGACGGCGGCGTGGCCCGTCGGTCGCCGGCCGGAGCGTGGCGCCGCGCGCTCACCACGTTCGACGGGCTTCCGAGCGACCGTGTCCAGGCCCTCCTCCGCGCGGGCGACAGCGTCTGGGTCGGCACGTCGGGGGGCGTTGCCCTGTTCGCCGAGAACCGCGCGAACGCGCGGGTCACCCTGCGCCGCTCCGATTCCCGCGCGAGCACGGCGGGCGGCCTGGTCTCCGACGACGTGCGCGCGCTCGCGATCGTGGGGGACACGCTGTGGGTCGGGACCGGGAGCGGGCTCTCCTCGTTTCAATCCGGCGCCTGGCTCGATCGCCGCGCGGTCTTCGCGGGGCCGGTGAACGCGCTCGCGGTGGTCGGCGGCACGCTGTGGGTCGGCGCCAACGCCGGCCCGCGAGCGTACGCGGGCGGGGCGCTCGCGCCGGTGGCCTCGGGGCATCTGGGCGCGAGCCTCGCCCTGGCCGAGGCGGGCGGTGCTATCTACTCGGCGACGAACCGATTCGGCGTGTTCCGGCGCGCGGCAGGCTCATGGGTCGCGACCGGGCCCGGCCTTCCGTTCGGGGACGCGAACGCGCTGGGCGCGGCTCCCGACGGCGCGCTCTGGGCCGGCTCGGAGACGGGGCTGGCGCGGTATGACGCTGCCTCCGACGCTTGGACCGTCTACAAGACGGAGGGCCCGGCTGTGAACAACCTCCAGAAGGCGGCGGTAAGGGACAACGAGGCCTGGTTCACTCCGGGAAACGCCTTCCCGTTGGGCCTGGGGCTCGGCGTCGTGCTCCGGACCGACGGCGCCTCGTGGGGGACGGTCACCAGCGCGGGCACCGGCGGCGCGCTCCAGGCGGCGGCCACCTTCGGCATTCTCGCGGCGCGCGAAGGACATCTCTGGTTCGGGCACTGCTGCAGTCCCGGCCCGCCGCTCCCGCGCGTGGACCGCTACGATCCGGCCGCCGACGCCTGGCTCGCTCCTGGCGGAAGCAATGTGCTCGACTTCGCCCAGGCGCCATCGGGGCGTATCTATGCCGGGAGCGACCGGAGCGGCGTGTACGTCTACGACTCTTTCTCGGGCACGCTGGTCGATTCGCTCACGTCGGCGAACACGTCCGGCTCCACGGTGGGACTCGGGAGCCAGGACGTTCGCGGGGTGGCCTTCGATCCCGCGGGCGTCGGCTGGTTCGCCACGGCCACGGGCGTGTACCGCTGGAACGGGCTCGGCACCGACGACCACTCCGACGATCGCTGGAGCCAGTTCACGACCGGCTTCCCCAGTCCCAACACGACCTCCGTGCTGGCCCTCGACACCTCGAGGGTCTACGTCGGCACGCAGAGCGGCATCGTCGTCCTGACCGGGGGCCTGGTCGACACGGCGCGGAAGAATTCGATCACCGCGGTGATCGGCGCTGTGCCGATCCGCGATCTGGCGCACGACCCGCGCGGGATCGTCTGGATGGCGACCGGCGCCGGGCTCGCGCGATTCGACGACACCACGCTCCAGATGGAGCGCTTCACGACGGCCGACGGGCTGGTCGACGACGACGTGCGCGGGGTCGCGTGGGACGAGGCGCGCGGTATCTTGTGGGTGGCCACGGCGCGCGGCGTCTCCGAGGTTCATCCCCAGGGGAGCGGAGCGCCCGCGTTCGATTCGTCCGCGTTCGCGTATCCGAACCCGGTCGGTCCCGGCGCGACCGCGCTTCGGATCGGCGGGCTGTCGGGCGCGGCGACGGGAGAGATACGCGATGTCATCGGCCGGCTCGTCCGGAATTTCCGCGCCGATCCCGTGTCGAACGCGATCTGGGACCTGCGCGACGCGAGCGGCGCGCCGGCCGCATCCGGAATCTATCTGATCGTGCTCCGGGACGGCGACCGCGTCCGGATCCTCCGGGCCGCGGTGACGCGGTGAGCGAGGAATCCACCTTCACGGGCTCGAGCCGCGCCACGGTCCGGCACCTGTGGCCCCCGGACCCGGCGCGCTGGGACGCTCTGGTCGGCGACGCGGAGGGAGCGTCGGTGTTCCACACGTCGGCCTGGGCCGCGGTGTGGACCGGCGAGTGGAAGGGCGCGCGCTGGGAGGCGCTGGTCCTGGAGGATGAATCGGGCTACGCGGCGGGCATCGGCGCCGTGGTCCGGAGTCGGGGCTTCTGGCGCACCGTGGACGCGATGCCTTTCGCCACGTACGGCGGTCCCATCGTGCGCCGCGGGCACCCCGACCCGGCCGCGGCGCGGCGCTCGCTGCTCGAGGCGTTTTCCGCCTGGGTCTCGGGACGCCGCGTGCTCCGCTCGCAGCTCGCGTGGTACTCCGGCGTCCGCGAGGAGCTGCCGGAGCGACTGTCGTCCCGCGAGTCGTTCACGCACGTGCTTGGGCTCGTGCCCGATTTCGCCGCGCTCGCCTCCGAGTTCTCCCCCTCGACCCGCCGCCTGGTGCGGCAGGCCGAGGAGAGCGGTCTTTCGATCCGTCCCGCCGGGTCGCCGGAGGATCTCCGCGCGTTCTACGCTCTCGCGACGGAGACCGTGCGCCGCCGCGGCGCCGAGCCCAAGCCTTTCTCGCTCTACCAGCGCATCGAGGCCGAGCTGGCCCCCGGCGGCCTCGCGCGCACGCATCTCGTGTTCCACGACGGGGAGCCCGTGGCGGGAAGCCTGCACTTCTTCCACGACGGCGTCGCCGTGAGCTGGCTTCCCGTGTCGCGCGCGTCCTCGTGGCACCTTCGACCCAACAACTTTCTCATCGCGCACATGCTGGAGACGCTCTGCGGAGCCGGATATCTCGAGTACAACTTCGGGGCCTCGCCGGCCGACGCCGAGGGGCTCATCCGTTTCAAGGAGGGGTGGGGCGCGACACGGCGCCCGGTGTGGATCGCGGAGCGGCGGAGCGGCCTCCACCGCCGGCTCCGCGGCTAGCGCGGGTGCGGCTCCTCCTCCTCTCGCACGCACCCGTGATCCACACCCAGCGCTGGGCCGCGGCGCTGAAGGCGCGCGGGCACGAGGTGCGTCTTCTCACCGCGGAGAGCGCGCCGGGCGCGGCGGATCCCGGACGCGTCGTCGGCGCGCGCTTTCCGATGAGCGCGCTCCGCTATCCGATGGCGCGGGACGCCGTGCGGCGCGAAGCGCGCGAGTTCCGCCCGGACGCCACCATCGCCCACTTCCTCCCGAACTACGGATTCCTGGCCGCGCTCGCCGGCCTCCGTCCGCTCCTCTTGGTCTGCTGGGGCTCGGACCTCCTGATGAACGCCACGCGCACGCCGTTTCACCGCGCGCGGGCGCGCTACACGCTCCACCGTTCCGACCTGGTGCACGTGGACGCGCGGGTGCTCGCGCGGGCGGCGGCGCGGCTGGGCGCGCCCGAGGACCGGATCTGGACCCGGCCCTGGGGCGTGGACACCGACGCGCTCGCGCCCGCGGCCGCGTGGGAGGAGCGGCGCGCCGGCGCGCGCGAGGCGCGCCTCCTCTGGACGCGCCAGCTCGCGCCTCTCTACGACCCCGAGACGTTTCTCCGCGCGCTGGGCCTCCTGCGCCGCCGCGGCGTCGCGTTCCGC
>JANLXD010000234.1:0-1660 GCA_031364935.1 Candidatus Eiseniibacteriota bacterium | reverse complement strand
CGCGCCGGGCGCGGGGCACGACGCGGGACGAAGCCCTCTTCTGCTTTGCCGCTGGTCTTGCGACCGTCGCCCACCAAACGCTTCTTTTCCCGGCGCTCGTGTTGGGCGCGTGGGTGCTCGCGCGCGCCGAGCGGAGTGGGGCGCGCGGTGGCGCCGATGGCGCGCCGGCGCGGGGCGGCGCCTTGGCCGGTCGGATCGCGCGCGGGCTCGGCTGGGCGGCGTTGGGAGTTTCGATGACGCTGGTGATCCCGGTGCGCTCCTCCGCTGGGCCGTCGTTCGCGTGGACCGACGTGCACGGACTTCCCGGCCTGGCCGACTACCTCCTCCGCCGCACGTACGGCGGCTTGGCCCAGAACCCCTTCCGTCTCGACCGCGCGGTGGACCAGGCGGCCGGAATGGGGGCGTTGGTCGCGGCGGCGCTGGGCTGGCTGGGCGGCGCGCTCGCGGTCATCGGGATGTGCGCCTCGCCGCGCGCGAGGCGGACGCTGGGGCCGGTGTGGGCGGCGGCGCTCTCGATCCCCGTAGCGCTCATGCTGCTCCTGACCTTCAGGCCCGATGCCGAGCACTTGGCCCAGGTCGCGCCGTTTCTCGCGCCCGCGGTCGCGGCCGCGGCGCTTTTCGCGGGAAGCGGGGCCGAGCTTCTCACGCGGCGCACTCCGATCCGGTGGCGGAGCCTGGCCACCGGCGCCCTGGTCCTGGGCGCGTTGGCGTGGATTCCCGCGAGGTATGCCGAGGCCGACCGGAGCGGGTTCCGTCTGGCCGAGCGCTATGGGCGCGATCTTCTGGCTCTGGCTCCGCGGGGCGCCACGCTCATCCTGGAAGGGGACAACGAGACGTTCCTCGCGGCCTACGCGAGCCGCCACGAAGGTGCCCGACCGGATGTCGCGCTGGAGCACCGCCGTGGCTGGATCTTTGGCGACCGCTACGGGCTACGTGGTCGTCCTCGCTCGGAGTGGGCGACGGTGGCGCACAACGCCGAAGTTCAGAGGATCCAAAGCGGCGCCGGCCCGATCTGCTATCCGATCCCACCCGCCGATCTCCTGGGAACGGGGATCCCCTTCACCCAGCGCGGACTCATGTACGAGGCCGGCGCGCCGGCCTCCGCCGCGTCCCCGTCGGCGCCGCCCCCCGGCTGGACGCTTCCGGCCGCGTGGCCTCGCTCGAGCGATCTCCTCGACGGCCATCCCGAGCGGTACGACTACGTGACCCGAAAGATGGCGGTGGCCTACTCCGACGCCGCGGCCCGCTGGCATTGGTCGCGCGGCCGTCTGGGGGACGCGCTGCCGTGGTTTCAGGACGCGGCGCGCGTGGGCTTCGACTTTCCCGGCGCCCACCTGAACGTCGCGACCGCGGCCGCGGCCGTGGGGCAGCCCGAGGTGGCGCTCACCGAGCTGCTCACGGCCTGCCGGCTTGCGCCGTACGACCCCGATCCCGCGGCCCGCCTCGCGATCTTCCTCGCCGCCGCGGGACGACCGCGCGACGCGGCGCTCTGGTTCGAGCGCGCGTTCAAGGTCGAGCCCGGAGCCGCGCTCGCCGCCGACGCGGCCCGAGCCTGGGAACGAGCCGGCGATCCGGCACGCGCCGTCGAGTGGACCCGCCGGGCTTCCGTGGGAGGGCGGGGATGAGCGCGATCCGCGCGACGGCGCGCCCGGTCCACGCG
>JANLXD010000224.1:0-1525 GCA_031364935.1 Candidatus Eiseniibacteriota bacterium | reverse complement strand
CTCCGAACACCTTGACCGCGACATCGCTCCGCACGCCCGCGATGAGCTCGTTGAAGCGCATCTGGATGGGCTGGGTGAACTCGTATGCATTTCCAGGAAGGAGCGAAAGACGCCGCTCCATATCCTCGATGAACTCGGCCTTGGGTCGTCGGGGATTCGGCCATTCTCGCCGCGGCTTGAGAATGACGAACGTGTCCCCAGTGCTGATCGGCATCGGATCGTTCGCGACCTCGGCGGTGCCCAGGCGCGAGAACACCTCGTGCACCTCCGGCATCTTTGCAATCGCGGCCTCGACCCCGTGCTGCATGAGGACTGCCTGATCCACGCTGATGCCCGGCAGGCGCACCGGCTGTACGAGCACGTCCTGCTCGTCGAGGGTGGGCACGAACTCGCCCCCGAGCCGCGTCGCGAAGGCGGCGCAGAGAATCACGAGGATACTCGTGCCGCCGAGCACGAGCCGAGGACGGCCGAGAGCCCACCGCAGCACCGGCAGGTAGCCGTGCCGGATGCGCGTCACAATCGGGCTCTCCGAGTCGCCCAGACGGCCCCGCAGCAGCAACGCCGTCATGGCCGGGACGAAGGTGAACGCGAGGAGGAGGGCTCCGAACAGGGCTAGGAGCACGACCCAAGCGAGGGGGCGGAACATTTTCCCCTCGATCCCGGTGAGCGAAAGAATCGGCAGGTACACGATCATGATAATGACCGTACCGAAGAGCGTGGGCCGCGCTACCTCCCCGGCGCTCGTGTAGGTTTCGACGAGGCGCTCGGGAGTGGTCAGCGTCCGCCCGAGCTCGCGCTGACGAAGGCTCAGCCGGCGCAGAATGTTCTCGACCATGACGACGGCGCCATCGACGATGATTCCGAAGTCCACGGCCCCGAGACTGAGAAGGTTGGCGCTGATACGGCTCTCGACCATCCCGCTCACCGCGACGAGCATCGAGAGCGGAATCACGAGCGCCACGATGAGCGCGGCGACCCAGTTGCCGAGGAGCGCGAAGAGCACCGCGATGACCAGGACCGCGCCCTCGAGCAAGTTGGAGCGCACGGTCTCGAGCGTTGCGTCGACCAGCTTGGTGCGGTCGTAGACCGGACGCGCCACGACTCCGGCCGGAAGCGAGCGATTGACCTGCTTCAGGCGCTCGGCCACCCGCGCTGCCACGGCTCGGCTGTTCTCGCCGAACAGCATGATCGCCGTGCCCACCACGGCCTCTTTCCCGCGGCTCGTCGCCGCACCCGTGCGGAGTTCCTGCCCGAGTCCGATCGAAGCAATGTCACCGATGTGGATCGGTACCCCGCCCCTCGTCGCGACCACGACCTGCTGGATGTCCTTGGGGCTTGAGAGCCGCCCATCCGTGTGGACGAGGTACTGCTCGCCCTTCCGAGGCAGGAACCCCGCGCCAACCGCCTGGTTGTTGTGCTCGAGGGCGAGGAGGACATCTTCCAGGGTGAGTCCGTACGCGCGCAGGCGGGCGGGGTCGGGCTGAACGTCGTACTGCTTCCGGAAGCCTCCAATCGTATTGACCTC
>JANLXD010000195.1:0-1580 GCA_031364935.1 Candidatus Eiseniibacteriota bacterium | reverse complement strand
TCGTCTTCTCGGCGAATCCCGAGGACTACACCAACCGCGGCAACATCATCACGCCGCTCCGGGACCGGATCGCCTCGCAGATCATGACCCACTACCCCTACACGGTCGAAGACGCCATGCGCGTCACCGAGCAGGAAGCGTGGGTCAAGCGCGAGGACGGGATCGAGATCATCGTCCCCAGCTACATCAAGGAGCTGATCGAGACGGTGGCCGTGCAGGCGCGCAAGTCTTCCTACGTGGACCAGTCGAGCGGCGTGAGCGTGCGCATGACGATCGCGCTATTGGAAAACGTCATCTCGAACGCGGAGCGCCGGGCCATACGGACCAGCGAGCGGCGCCAGGCCGTCCGCATCTGCGATCTCCAGCATGCGCTCTCCTCGATCACCGGCAAGGTGGAGCTGGTTTACGAAGGGGAGCAGGAGGGCGCGGTCGCGGTGGCGAAGCACCTGATCGGAAAAGCCGTGAAGGACATCTTCACCAAGTACTTCCCCGACGCCTACAAGGCGAAGGAGAAGGGAGAGGGCGCCGCTTCCGACTACGACCCCATCTTCCGCTGGTTCGCTCAGGGGAAGAAGGTCGAGATCTCGGACGAGCTTCCCACCCGCGAATTCCACAAGCGGCTCTCGCAGGTGACCGGACTGGAGGAGCTGCCCAAGCGCTACCTCCCGGTGCGCGACCCGGCCGAGATTCCGACCGCGATGGAGTTCGTGCTCGAGGCGCTCCATCAGAACTCGATCCTCGCGAAGGAGCGCACCGATACCGCCGCGCTCGCCTACTCCGACATGTTCTCGACAATGCTCGGGAAGCCGGAGGAGGCGGAGGACTAATGCCGCAGCAGTCCGGACCCGCGGGCCCGAGGAGCTAGCCGTGGACTTCCGCTACGCGCGATGGGACGAGAGGTTGATGCAGAACCTCTCGTTCCTGAAAAACCTGCTCTCCCTCTATCACCGCCTTCTCCTCATGACCGACGGCAACGTGGAAGAGGCGCTCCGCGCGCTGGAGGAACTCGGCGAGCGGTTCGGCTTTTTCAACCAGAAGTTCTCGGTCGAGGACTTCAAGAAGCACCTGAAAGAAGAAGAAGCGATCCGCGACGTGAACGGGAAGATCGTGCTCACCAAGAAGGGTGAGCGGATGATCCGGAAGGATGCCCTGGACCGGATCTTCTCCTCGCTCGCAAAGGACTCGGCCGGCGAGCACCGCGTTCCGCGCACGGGCCAGGGTGGCGAGAGGATCACCGAGACCCGCCCTTACGAGTTCGGCGACTCGGTCGCCGACATCGACTTCCTCTCGAGCGTGCGGAACTCCATGCGGCGGCAGCGCGGGAGCTACTCGGAAGAGGGGCTTCGTTTAAGCGAGGACGACCTGGAGGTCTACGAGACCGAGCACCTCTCGTCCTGCGCCACCGTGCTCCTCATCGACGTCAGCCACTCCATGATCCTCTACGGCGAAGACCGGATCACGCCGGCCAAGCAGGCCGCGCTGGCGCTTTCCGAATTGATCCTGACGCGCTATCCCAAGGACGCGATCTCGGTGGTGCTCTTCGGGGATGACGCGTGGGAGGTGAAAGTGCGGGACATTCC
>JANLXD010000176.1:0-5424 GCA_031364935.1 Candidatus Eiseniibacteriota bacterium | reverse complement strand
CGCGCCCTTCGCGGCGCCCTGGCGGCTGGCTCCCTCACGCTCGGCCGGGTGGACCTGATCGCGTTCGGGTCGGTCCGCCACATCACGGACGATTTCGGGTGGAGCGCCCGGCGGAGGGAGACGGCCGACACGGTCGTGATCGTCGACGCCGCCGAGCAGCGGGGCGACGGCTGGGCCGCGCTCGGGGCAGGCGGCGCGGAGGCCTCGCTCGGGCCGATCGCCCTACGGGGCCTGGCGTGGGTCCGCGGCGGCCTGGACGGCCTCTCGCCGCAGTCGGGGTCGCCGCCCCGGGTGGGACTGGATGCCGCGGTGGGCCTTCGCGGCACGTTTTTCCAGGGAGATCTGCCGCTTCAACTGGATCTGGAGACACACGCGTCGGGTCCGCGGCGCGGATTGATCCGTGCCCCCGCGATCGCGACTTGGGATGCGCGGCTCCGCGCGGACTTCGTGGGCGCGGGCGTGTTCCTGAGCGTCACCAATTTGTTCGACCGATCGATCCCGAGCGCGATCTACGAGATCGAGGCGGACCGCGGCGCCCCGATGCCCGGGCGCGCATTCTCGGCCGGCGTGGTCTGGTACCTATTCGACTAGGAGCGGGGGATGTGGGGTCGGGAGCTTCGGGCGGGTCTCATCTTCGTTCTCTTGTCCGTCGCGGCGGGCTCGGCGTTCCGCGGCTGGCAGCGCGCCCACCAGGCGCGCTTCGACGAGATCGTCGCGTCCCTGGTCGAAGCGGATGCGGCGTCTCTCTCCGACTGGACCCGTGCCGCGCGCGGCGGCTCCGCGTCGGCCGCGCGATCCGATTCCGCGGGCCCCGACACGACCGAATCGAACGACCCCGCCGCCCACTCGGAATCCCGCAAGCGCCGAGGCGGCTCGGCACGCCGCCGCTCCGCGGACGCGCCGAGTCCCGCGTCGATCGACGTCGACGCCGCGTCCGCGGAGGAGCTGGAGCGCCTGCCGGGCATCGGCCCGGCCCTGGCGGCCCGGATCGTGGCCGAGCGCGCCGCGAGGGGCCGCTTCGGCGGGCCGGACGGTCTTCTCCGGGTGCCGGGAATCGGCCCGAAGACGCTCGCGAGAATCCGGGCGTATCTCCGATGAGCCTCGCATTCCGCACGATACCCGCTGAATTCCGCCGCTGGCCCGATCCGGCCGGCGCGACCACCGTTCTCTAACTCCGCTTCGCCGTTTCCGTTCTCGTCGCGCGCGCCCCCTCCGCGCCGTGGCACCCCTCTTGCGAATCAGGAATCGCCCGCTTCTTTGCCTTCCGCGCAAGAACGCGGCCTGAGGCGCCGAAACACTCACGGTACGACATCGATCCGCTTCAACGGCAACGACGACCAGCGAGGGACACGTCGTGCAGCAGGAGAACATCGGTCTGAAGCTGCTGGAAGCACGCCTCATTTCGCCAGAGTCCCTGCAGAAGGCGCAGCAGCAGGTGAAATCGGGCGGCGGAAGCCTCACGGCCGCGCTTGTGAGGGTGGGCGCCGTCTCCGAGGACGATCTCGCCAAGTTCCTCGCGGAGCTCTACGGAGTCCCCGCGGTGGACCTCACCAACTACGTGCCCGACGTTTCGGTCGTGAAGCTGCTCCCGGCCGACGTGGCGAGCAAGTTCCAGGTCGTGCCCATCTCGCGCTCGGGGCGGCGACTGACCGTCGCGATGGCGAACCCCGCGAACATCTTCGCGATCGACGATATCAAGTTCATCACTGGCTGCGAGGTGCAGCCCGTGGTCGCGTCCGAGTCGGCCATCAAGAAGGCGATCGACAAGGCGTACGACTCCGCCGCCTCCTTCGAGAGCGTCATGAGGGGGATGGAAGACGAGATCGAGGTCATCGACGACTCGGCGGACGAGGCGCCGGAGGCGGCGCTCCTCGGCGAGGCGGAGCAGGCGCCGGTCGTGAAGCTGGTGAGCTCGCTCATCTCGGATGCCGTCCGGAAAGGCGCGAGCGACATTCACATCGAGCCGTACGAGAAGACCCTCCGGGTCCGCTTCCGCATCGACGGCACGCTCTACGAGATGATGTCGCCGCCGTTCCGGATGAAGGCCGCGATCATCTCGCGGCTGAAGATCATGGCCGAGCTGGACATCGCCGAGCGCCGCGTCCCCCAGGACGGGCGCATCAAGCTCCGCCTCCTCGGACGCACCATCGACCTGCGCGTCTCCAGCCTCCCGACCATCTTCGGCGAGAAGGTCGTGATGCGAATCCTGGACAAGGGAAACCTGAACATCGATCTGAGCAAGCTGGGATTCGGAGACCAGGCGTTCGCGGACTTCACGCGCGCCATCTCGCAGCCGTACGGGATGGTGCTGGTGACCGGCCCGACCGGAAGCGGAAAGACGACGACCCTCTACTCCGCCCTCTCCAAGATCAACACGCCCGAGGTCAACATCATGACGGCCGAGGATCCCGTGGAATACAACATCGACGGGATCAATCAGGTGCTGGTGCACGAGAGCATCGGACTCACGTTCGCCGCGGCCCTCCGCTCCTTCCTCCGCCAGGACCCCAACATCAGCATGGTGGGCGAAATCCGGGACATCGACACGGGCTCGATCGCCGTGAAGGCGGCCCTCACCGGGCACCTCGTGCTTTCCACGCTCCACACCAACGACGCGCCCAGCACCATCAATCGAATGGTGGACATGGGGATCGAACCCTTCCTGGTCGCCTCGTCCACGAATCTGATCATGGCCCAGCGCCTCCTCCGCAAGGTCTGCGTCTCGTGCAAGACGGACGTGAAGCTGCATCCGGAGGTGCTGCGCGAGCTGGGGATGAGCGACGAGGCGTCGCGCAAGGAGGCCTTCAAGGAGGGGAAGGGCTGCCTCGACTGCAACAACACCGGCTACAAGGGTCGCATGGGCGTCTACGAAGTGATGCCGATGACCCCGAAGATCAAGGATCTGGTGCTGGACCGGGCGTCGACCGCCGCCATCAAGAAGCAGGCGGTCGCGGATGGAATGCTCACCCTCCGCGCGGACGCGCTGATCAAGCTAAAGAGCGGCACGACAACGGCCGAAGAGGTGTTGAAGGAGACTGCGTTCGATCACTAGTCGCTCGGGGGAGGGAAGATGGTCTCGCTGCGCCAGCTGCTGGACGAGATGACGAAGATGCGAGCCTCGGACCTCCATATCTCGGCCGGGGTGCCGCCCCAGGTCCGGGTGGACGGGTCGATTGCGGGAATGGCTCATCCGCCGTTGACGCCGCAGATGACCCAGCAGCTCGCCTACAGCGTGCTCACCGAGGAGCAGCGAAAGCGCTTCGAAACCACCAAGGAGCTGGACCTGTCGTTCGGCGTTCCCGGGCTCTCGCGCTTCCGCGCCAACGTGTTCCTGCAGCGCGGCGTGACCTCGATGGCCATCCGGCAGATCCCCTACGAGATCCTGACCTTCGAGCAGCTCGGCCTCCCGAAGGTGGTGCGCGACTTCACCACCAAGCAGAAGGGGCTGATCCTGGTCACCGGCCCCACGGGGAGCGGCAAGTCGACCACGCTCGCGGCGATGATCGACCTGATCAACACGGAGCGGGCCGGGCACATCATCACGATCGAAGATCCGATCGAATACGTGCATCACCACAAGAAGTGCATCGTCCACCAGCGCGAGATCAACTCGGACACGACCACGTTCGCCACGGCGCTCAAGTACGTGCTGCGCCAGGATCCCGACGTGATCCTGATCGGCGAAATGCGCGACCTCGAGACGATCGCGGCCGCGCTCACCATCGCGGAGACGGGGCACCTGGTGCTGGCCACGCTGCACACCAATTCGGCCTACGAGTCGATCAACCGGATCGTGGACGCGTTTCCGCCGACCCAGCAGCAGCAGATCCTGTCCCAGCTGGCCTTCGTGCTCGAGGGCGTGATGACGCAGCAGCTCATCCCGCGCCGCTCCGGGCCGGGCCGGGCGATGGTGGCGGAGATCCTCATCTGCACGCAGGCCGTCCGGGCGGTGATCCGCGAGCGGAAGATCCACCAGATCTACAGCCTCATGCAGGCAGGCACGAAGCACGGCATGCAGACGATGAACCAGGCGCTGTTCCAGACGTTCATCAACAAGCAGATCTCGCTGGACGAGGCGCTGGGTCGGAGCACCGACACGAAGGAGCTCGAGGGGATGCTGGAAAAGGTCGGGGTCCACGCGACCGCCTGAGGCGGCCGCGTCGTAGGGGGACGATCACGTGCCAGTCTATACATGGAAAGGCCGGACCACCGGCGGGGAGATCCAGACCGGCGAGCTGACGCTGGACTCGCAGGAAGAGGCTCTGGCCGCGCTCCGGAAGAAGCGGATCATCATCACGTCGGTCCGCGAGAAGAAGGCGGGCGTCAAGTTCTCCCTCCCCAAGCTCGGGTCGGGAGTCTCCACGCGCGACCTGGCCATCTTCACGCGCCAGTTCGCCACCATGATCAACGCCGGGCTCCCGCTCGTGCAGTGCCTGGACATTCTTTCGAAGCAGACCGAGAAGGAATTCTTCCGGAACGTCATCGGACAGGTCATGCGCGAGGTGGAAGCCGGCAACACGCTGGCCGAGTCGCTGGCGAAAAAGGAGAACTCCCGAGTCTTCGACGAACTGTACGTCAACATGGTCGAGGCGGGCGAGGCGGGCGGTATCCTGGACGACATCCTCGGGCGGCTCGCCACGTTCATCGAGAAGGCCGAGGCGCTGAAGCGCAAGGTCAAGGGCGCGATGGTCTACCCGGCGGTCGTCATGACCGTGGCGATCATGGCGACGTGCTTCATGCTCATCTTCATCATCCCCACGTTCGCGCGGATGTTCACGGGGTTCGGTGCCGAGCTGCCCCTGCCGACCAAGATCGTCATGGGGATGTCCTCGTTCCTGCGCTCGTTCTGGTGGGCCATGCTGGGCGGCCTGGGCGCGGGCTTCTTCGCGCTGCAGCGCTACCGCCGGACCGACCGCGGGCAGATCGTCACCGACCGCTTCCTCCTCAAGGTCCCCGTGCTGGGCGACGTCATCAAGAAGGGCGCGGTCGCCCGCTTCACCCGGACCCTCGGCACGCTGATCTCGTCGGGCGTGCCCATCCTCACCGGCCTCGAGATCACCGCGCGCACCTCGGGCAACCGGGTGATCCAGGAAGCGATCATGGCGGCGCGCGCGAGCATCCGCGAAGGCGAGACCATCTCCGCGCCGCTCAAGGTGTCGAACGTCTTTCCGCCGATGGTCGTCCAGATGATCTCCGTGGGCGAGGAGACGGGCGCCCTCGACGACATGCTCACGCGCATCGCCGACTTCTACGACGATGAAGTCGACACGGCGGTCGACTCGCTGACCTCGCTGATCGAGCCGATCATGATCGTTTTCATGGGCAGCGTCGTGGGCGGCATGGTGGTCGCCATGTACCTGCCGATGTTCAAGCTGATCAACGTGGTTGCGAGCGGGCACTAGCCCGGCCGATGCAACCGGCGCG
>JANLXD010000173.1:0-5595 GCA_031364935.1 Candidatus Eiseniibacteriota bacterium | reverse complement strand
GCGCTGCGCGGCGGGACGCTCCTGGTCGGCCAGCGGGGCGGGGTCTACGAAGCACGCTCCTTCTTCCGGACACAGACCTGGACGCTGCCCGACACGACGGATCTGTCGCTGGGGATCGACTCGGTGCTCTTTCGAATTGAGTTCGACGCCGACGTGATCGACTACTTGCCTCCTCCCGGCTCGCTCTTTGCCCTGAGCACGGTGGGCGCGGCATGGGACACCACCAACGTCGAGTGGCCCGGTCCCGCCTTCGGGACGTTCCTGGCCTCCGGGCCGGACGCGGTCGGGCCGTTCACCATCAACCTGGGCGCCTCCGCGTTCCCGCTGGTCCGGACCTGGGCGAGCGACCCGTCGTTCCCCGGGTTCGTTCTCCACTCCACCGGCGCCGACGGAGTGCGCGGCTTCCAGGCGGGGACAGGTCGCATCGAGATCGTTTACCACCGGACGGGCGTCACGAACGCCAAGGCGGTGACTACGTTTCCGACCGACCTCACCGTGCACAATCCTCTTCCGCCGGCCTCGGGGACGGAAACGGCGATCCCGCTCGGCGGGCTCTTCCGCGCCGAGGCGCTCTTCCGTGCGCCGGTCGGCCAGCCGCCGCCGGGGTTTTCGATCAACGGGGCGCAGATCGTGGCCTACATCGACCCCACCGTTCCCGCGTTTCCGACCGACGAGACGGCGGAGATCCGCGTCTATCGCATCCGGAACGCCTGGGCAGAGGACATCGCGGCGGCGGACAGCGCCCTGGGGCTGGATACGGCGGTGCTCGCCACCATCTCCGCCTACCGCGTGCGTAGCGCGGGGGATTCGCTGGTGATTCCGATCCCGCCCTCGGTGGCCCGCGCGTGGTCGCTCGATCCCGCCTCGAACCAGGGAGTGCTCCTGCGCGTGACGGACAGCTTCAAGATCCCCGAGATTCGCCTTCTCTCGCGGGAGTCGGCGCGCCCTCCGGTCCTCCGGATTCGCACGACGACCCCGCCGCCGGGGAGATTCTGAGATGAGGCGCGTTATCGGGCGTGGCCGGGCTGAAGGGCTCGGGCTCGCCTCCGTTCTCTTCGCCGCGTGCGTGTGTCTCTACTCCGCGCCGCCCGCCCTGGGCGCGTCCGCCTTTTCGGTGGGTGGCCTGGGCGAGCCCTCGCTGGAGGAGCCGGCGCGCCTGCGCGCGATGGGGGGCGTCGGCGCGGCGGAGCACGGCCCGCGCAACTTCTCGCTCGTGAATCCCGCCTCCGCCGCCGAGTTGGAGCACCTGATTCTCGAAGCGACGGTCCTTCCGGGAATGCGCCGCATCGAGTCCCTGACGTATGGATCGGAGACCGCGCGCGAAACGACGCTCCCCTCGCTCCGCGCCCTGATCCGCCTCCCCGGGAAGATCGTGCTCGGGGGCGCCTACCTGGTGGGGACCAACGCGCGCTTCGGCATCGACCGGCCTGAAACGTCGGGGACATCGTCCACGCTCCGCATCGACGGCACCGGCGGAATCGACCTCATCCGGATCACGCTGGCGCGTCGTCTCAGCCCCTCGCTGAACGTGGGCGCCGATTACGAAGTGATCGCGGGCAGCTTCCGCGAGGACTGGGTGCGCGACTTCGCCGACACGGCCCTGGCCACGACGCGCGACACGCTGGAGGCGGGCTGGGAGCACCAGGGCCGCTGGCGCCTCGGCGCCCAGGTGCACCGCGGCGCCTGGAGTATCGGCGGCGTCTACGAGCTGGAGCGGCGGCTGCCGCTGGTCACGACGCAGCGCACGGCCGGCACCTTCGTGCGCCGCGAGCACCAGTCTCTCCTCATCCCGTCCGGATTCGCGGTGGGGGCGACCGGCGCCTTGGCCGAACGGCTCCGGATCGCGGCGCAATACCGGCGGGCCAACTGGAGCCGGGACGCGATCGAGAGCGACCTGGTGGACTTCCGGCCCCTCGAGCGCTTCGGCTTCGGATTGGAGTGGCTTCCAACCTCGGACCAGGCGTCTTTCTGGAAGCGACTCCCACTCCGGCTCGGCGGAAGCCTTCTCCGCTGGCCCGACCTCCTGCCGCCCGCGGGGGCAGTCGACGTTTCGGGCGGAGGCGTGGGCGTGAAGGAAGTGGCGCTCTCGCTGGGCACGGGGATCCACAGCCAGGATCGCGGCGGCTCGATCGACTTCGCCCTGGAAGCCGGCACTCGCGGCGACCGCGAGACGCTCGGACTCCGCGAAAAATTTCTTCGGCTCGCGGTGACGCTACAGGTGAGCGACGATACCTGGAAGTGAGGTGACGCGGCGCTCGGCCGCGCGTCTTCCGCGGCGGGCCGGAGCCGGCTCGCCGCACCGGTCGCAGCGTAAGAGCAGTCGCGCCCGCTCCCGGTAGTCGAGGATGGTGCTGACGTAGGCCGCGGTCGCGGCCAGAGAAGGCAGCAGTCCCGCGCCCTCGGCGCGCGCCGCCGTCCAGAGCAGAAGGACGCGGGCCCCTTCCAGATCTTGAAGCTTCCGCGCCGCGCGGATCGCGTGCTGGGCCAGCCAGAGCGTGGCCACGATGGAAGGGCGGCCCGAATCGCCGTCCATCCCGGAACCCGTGACGTCCCCCTCATGGAGCGCGAGCCCGCCCCCCGCGGGAACCCAGAGCGCCGCGCGCACGGCCGCCACGGTACCCCTCACGCGCGGATCCTCCGGCTCCAGATCGTCGAGCAGTCCCAGCTTCAAGAGCGACGCGTCGAGTGTCGTGTCCGCCCGCCGGCCGCCCGGCTGCTCCACCAGGATCGAGCGCAAGAATCGCCCCCGCTCCGCGTCGTAGAGGGAGCGCGCGGCGGCGCGCGCGATCTGGTCGGAGGCCGCCGTCCATGCGCGGGCGCGCGCCGTCTCGCCGAAGAAGGCGGCCAGGCGCGAGGCGGCGCGAAGGCCGCCGCGGACCGCCGCCGCGACGGAGGCATGGGCCCCCAGCCGCTCGTCCCGGAGGTCCGAGCCGAGCGGAAGGCCCAGCTCGGGATCGGCCGCGGCCGCGAGGCGCTCGGCCACGGGCGCCAGCGAGTCCTCGTAGATCGGCGCCATGAACTCCGCGTCCCGCTCGCGCTCGAAGTGGCGCGCGGCGGCCCACAGGTGGATCGCGACGCCTTCGACGTCGCGAAGCGCGTGCTCCGGAGCCGGAGCGGGCGCCCCCTCCGGGTCGAGCAGGGCCGCCAGCTCGCCCGCCTCCCGCGCCGACGCCGCGGCGAACTCGAAGTAGCGCCGCGCCGCGTTTCCGTAGCCCGCGCGGCCGAGGGCGTCGGCGGCCGGGGCGGCGTCGCGAAGGCGGCACCAGCGCTCCTCGGGGGCGGCCGGCGCCGCGGCAGTCCCCGACAGCTGCCCTGAGGAATCGTCGTGGCTCTCCACCGTCGAGAGAAGGGCGCCCGACGGAGATTGCATCAGCCGCAGATCGAGGAGCGAGTGCGCGTAGAGATCGCGGGCCTCTTCGGGCAGGTCGCCGTCCTCGCGCGCGCCGGCGCTGGCCCACAGCGTCCAGAAGCTGCGCGTGCGCGCGTTCAGCCCCGGCACGCCGAGGCGCCTGGCCTCCGCGTCCACCCGGCGGGCCTCGGGCACGCCGCGCGCCGCCGCGATCCACGTGGTGACCATGGCCGACTCGCCCGGCGCGAGCGGAATGGGGATCCCCAGGAGGGAATCGGAGCCGCCGCGCATGCCTCCGATCGTCACGAGAGGGACGCCGGTCCCATCGGGACCGGCCGCGTTCAGGAGAAGGGCTCGGCGGCCGCCGCGGTGAAGCACGCCGCCGGTCGCGGCGTCGCGCGCCGCGGCTTCGCGCGCGCCGGGTGCCAGGCGGAAGTCGTAGTGGAACGTGAGGCGGAGATCGTGGAACCGGTCGTCGCGGTTGGTCACTTCGGCGCGCCGCACCAGGAGCGGGAGGCGCGAGTCGGCGAAGGTCTCGATCCAGATTTCCAGCGGGAGCTGTGCGCCGCGGAGCGAGCAGTCGGCGATGGGGGAGCCGTCACCTCGGGCGATCGTCGCGTGGAAGGACTCGTCGAGCCAGCCGAAGGCGCCATCCACGCTCAGGCCGACGCGGGCCGGGCGGCGCAGGAGCTGCTGCTCCGGCGCGAAATGGGGCGCGTAGATCTCGTGCAGCGTGCCGAAGCGGTTTCCCGCGGCCAGGACCGTCCCGTTGCCCACCACGAACGCACGCGCCACCCCGTCCTCCCGTCCGCCGCACTTCCCACGCCCACTCGCAACCTAACAGAGGACGGGGCGGACGGCAACGCGGTTGACACGCGCGCGGTGCGGCGTAGGATGGTCGCTCCGATGCACTCGCTCCTCGATGCGATCCCCGCGCCGGCTCGGGACTCGCTGCTCGCGCTCCATCTGGTCGTGTGGGGCCTTCTCGCCGCCTACGGCATCCACAGGCTTCATCTGCTGCGGCTCTTCCTCCGGCGCGACCGAAGCGCGCTCCGCCCCGATCCGCCCGAGACGTGGCCGCGCGTCACGATCCAGCTTCCCGTCTACAACGAGCGCTACGTGGCCGAGCGGCTCCTCGACGCCGCGGCGGCGATGGATTACCCGCCGCATCGCCTCGAGATCCAGGTGCTCGACGATTCCACCGACGAGACCAGCGCCCTGATCGCCGCGAAGGCCGCGGCGCTCCGGGCGCGCGGGCACGACGTTGTCCATCTCCGCCGCTCGGCCCGCGAGGGCTTCAAGGCGGGGGCCCTGCAGCAGGGGTTACTGTGCGCCAAGGGGGAACTGCTCGCGATCCTGGACGCCGACTTCGTCCCGCTGCCGTCCTTTTTGCGCGACCTCGTGCCGTACTTGAACGCGCCCGACGTGGGGATGGTGCAGGCGCGGTGGCGCCACCTGAACCAGGATTACTCACTCCTCGCCCAGGCGCAGGCGATCTCGCTGGACAGCCACTTCGTGATCGAGCACGCCGCGCGCATGAGCGGGGGCCGCTTCTTCAACTTCAACGGGACGGCCGGCATATTGCGCAAGCAGTGCGTCATCGAGGCGGGCGGATGGCAGTGGGACACGCTCACCGAGGATCTCGACCTCTCCTACCGCGCCCAGCTGAAAGGGTGGCGCTTCGTGTTCGCGCCGGACGTGGGATGCCCAGCCGAGCTGCCGGTGGAGATGAACGCGTTCAAGGCCCAGCAGTATCGATGGGTGAAAGGCTCGATCCAGGTGGCGCGCAAGATTCTCCCTTCGCTCTGGCGCGCGCCGCTGCCGCTCCCGGTCAAGATCGAAGCCACGCTCCACCTCACCTGCAACGTGGCCTACGTGCTCCTGCTCCTGGTTTCCGCGATCGCCTATCCGGTCGTGATCGCGCGGTTCGAGGCGAAGAGCCTGCTCTTCACGGTGGTGGATACGGCGCTCTTCCTGGCCGCCTCGATCCCGCCTCTCATCTACTTCGCGGCCGCCCAGCGGGAGACGCGCGGCGACTGGCGGCGGATGCTCCGCTTTTTCCCCTTCGTGCTCACCCTGGGCCTGGGCCTTGCGGTGAACAACACGCGGGCGGTGATCACCGGCCTGGGCGGCAGCGCGAACGACTTTCAGCGAACCCCCAAGTTCAGCATCGAGCGCCGCGAAGACCGGTGGCGCAACAAGCGCTACCGCTCGCCCGTGACGCTCTGGGCCGCCGTGGAGATCTC
>JANLXD010000162.1:0-3033 GCA_031364935.1 Candidatus Eiseniibacteriota bacterium | reverse complement strand
GGTGCTCGTGCTGGTCACGCTGCTCATGCCCGTCGTGCGCGCGGGCGGGCTCCTCCTGGCCGCGATCGCGCTTCTCCTCGGGGCCGGGTTCGTGTGGAAGGCGCTCCGCGCACGGCGCCTCGCCACCATCGCCGCGGCGCGGGACGTGTTCGCGTACTCCATCGTCTATCTCTTCGTTCTCTTCCTGGGGATGATCGCCGACGCGCTCTGGCGAATCCCGCTCCGGACGTAGCGTGGCTCGGAAGATCCCGAACGCGGCGCTGGGGCTGGGGCTGGCGGCGCTGGTCGTGGTGATGTTCGGCTTCGCCTACGCGAACGTGCCCCTTTTCAAGCTCTTCTGCGAGCGATTCGGGATCGGGAACACGGGGAAGGCCGCGGTGCGCGGCGGCCCGGGCGGCCCCGGCGGCGGCCCGGAGCGGATCTCCTCGGCGACAGGCGCGATCCAGAATCGTGACGTGCAGGTGAAGTTCATGGGCATCGCGGCGACCGGGCTCCCGGTGCGCTTCGGCCCCTCGGTGTCGCTGATCCACGTGGTGCCGGGGCGCCCGGTGCATCTGGAATACACCTTTACGAACATGAGCGACGACTCGGTCTTCTTCCGCGCCGTCCATTCGGTCGCGCCGCAGCGGGCCGCGCGCGAGTTTCAGCTCATCCAGTGCTTCTGCTTCGAGGACCAGACGCTGGGCCCGCGGGAGACGCGCGTCCTGCCGGTCTACTTCGCGCTCTCGCCCCGCACGCCGGGGGACGTGAACGAGGTGCAGCTGTCTTACACGCTCTTCCCGCGGGACGAGAAGGACCTGCTGGCGGGCTCGGCCCGGAAGGCCAATTGAGCGTCGCGGAACAGCAAGCGGGCCCGAGCGTTGGGGAAGAAGACGCGGCGCGGCGCGCCAAGCTGCGGCGAATCCTAGTGTGGATCTGGTTGATGTGCCTGGTGCTGGGGGCCGCGGGATTCGCCTTCACGCGCTGGCTCGCGACGTTGCCGCCGGGGACGCTGAAAGCGCACTGAGGTAGGGGCGTGACTGCTGGGGCGGGGCTGCAGAGAACGCCGAGGAGCTAGGGAGCATCCCCCGAGTAGACCGCCATGATCCGGCGCAGGAGCTGAATCGCTTCGGGCTTCTTCCGCTGGAAGGAATTCCGGCCGATGATCGAGCCGAAGCCGCCGCCGTCCCGGATGGCACGCGCCTCGTTCACCACTTCCTCATCCTGGTCCTTCTTCGCCCCGCCCGAAAAGATCACGATGCGGCGCCCGTCGAAGGTCGACTGGACCACGTGCCGCACGCGCTCGGCCAGGGTGCCCACCGGGATCCCGCTCTTCTCGTAGACCTTCCGCGCCTCTTCCTGCTCGATGTTCTCGCTGGGGAGCTTGACCTTGATGATGTGGGCCCCCAGCTCGGCCGCGATGTGGGCGGCGTACGCGACCACGTCGATCGCGAGCTCGCCGGCCTTGCTCAGGCTGGAGCCGCGCGGGTACGACCAGATGACGACCGCCAGCCCGACCCGCTTCGCCTGGGCGCCCAGCGCCTGGATCTGCTCGTACATGCGGCCCGCCTGCGCCGATCCCGGATAGATCGTGAAGCCGATCGCCGCGCACCCGAGGCGGAGCGCGTCGTCGACGCTCCCCGTCACCGAGGAGAGCGGGTCCTTCTCGTCATGGAGCACGTCGTGGTTGTTCAGCTTGAGGATCAGCGGGATCTCCCCCGCGTATGGGGCTGCGCCCGCCTCGAGAAAGCCGAGCGGGGCCGCGTAGGCGTTGCACCCGGACTCGATCGCCAGCTCCACGTGGTAGCGGGGATCGTATCCGGCGGGATTGGGCGCGAAAGAACGCGCGGGCCCGTGCTCGAAGCCCTGGTCCACGGGGAGGATGACCATGCGCCCCGTTCCCGCCAGGACGCCGTGGTTCATCATGCGGGCGAGGTTGGCCTTGCTCCCTGGGTTGTCCGACCCGTACCAGGAGAGGATCTCGCGCACGCGGGTCGCGGCGCCGCGCATGGCGCCGGATGGAGCGCCCGGGGCGCGGCCATCGGCGACAGTGGCGTTCGGGTTCATGGGGCGAGTATAGGCGGACATTTCACGTGTCAAAAGGGGACATTTTCACTTGTGAATAACAGCGCCGTACGGGAGCCCGCCCGCGGCCCGGCGGCCGCTAGAGCGTAGCGTAGCGCGCCGCGCCGATCACCGAGGCGCGGTCGTTGAGGATGACCAGAACGGGGATCGGCTCGAGGAGCGCCCGTAGCGGCTCCTTGGCGAGAAACGCCGCGCGGAACGTGGCGCTCTTCAATGCGGGCAGGATTCGGGGCGGGATGCCGCCGCCCAGGTAGACCCCCGAGCGGGCGAGACCGCGGAGCGCGACGTTGCCCGCCTCCGCGCCGTAGACCCCGACCACCAGGTCGAGCGACCGCTCGCACGAGGCACAGGTGCCGGCGAGCGCGTGCCCGGAGATCGTGGCGGGCAGACCGTCGGGACCGATCTCGCGGACGTGCCGGGCCATCGCATTCTCTGATCCGTCGCGCGCGTGAAGGATCCGCGCCACGTTGACCAGTCCCAGTCCCGAGAGCACGCGCTCCACCGAGACCCGGCCGTGCTCCGCGCGGAGCGCGCGAAAGACCTCGATCTCCAGATCGGTCCGGGGCGCGAAGTCGGCGTGTCCCCCCTCCGAGGGGACGGGGATCAGCTCGCCCCCGTGGCGCAGGAGGATCGTCTCGCCCAGGCCGGTGCCGGCGGAGACGATCGCCGCGTTTCCGTCGGAGGCGGGCTCGCCGGCGAGGATCGGCTCGAGGTCCGCCGAGGAGAGCGCGGGGATGGCGTATCCCGCGGCCACGAGATCGTTGATCACGTGCGCGCGCGGCACGCCGGCGTGCCGGGCCAGCTCGCGCTCATCGGCGATCCAGGGAACGTGCGTCCCCACGCCGCGCCCCCCGGCGACCGCTCCCGCGAAGCCGATCGACACGGCCGCCAGGGGCTCCGGATGGCGCTGCCGGAACGCGTCGATCATCGCTTCCAAGGTGGGGAAGTCGGCGCTCCGGTAGCCCTCGA
>JANLXD010000154.1:0-4265 GCA_031364935.1 Candidatus Eiseniibacteriota bacterium | reverse complement strand
TTGCCGTCCGGCCGGGCGTAGGCCTTGAGGTCATCCAGGTAAACGCCGTCGCCGCGCAACCGCTCGGTCGTGAAGACGTTGGCCTTCACCTCGTAGTAGGCGCGGTCGCTCAGGCTCTGATTCCATGTCGCGTAGACCGAGTTGTTCTTGTCCTCGTAGCGCGGCGCGTGGTTCAGGTTGAAGCGATACGAGTTCAGGTACTGCTGCCAGTCCTCGTTGTTGAACGTGCCGCCCAGCTTCAGCGTGTGGAGGGGCGACGGGCGGAACGTGAGCTTGCCGACCGTGGCCCAGGAAGAGCTCCAGTTCGACGGAAGGATCCCCTTCTCGAAGAAGTCGGTCGAGACGCTCCCCTGCGGCGCATACGTTTCCTGGTCGGTCTGGAAGCTGGGATTGCGGTCGCGGTTGTAGCGCCGCTCGCCCGAGAGGTAGAAGGAGACCTGCTTCATGCTGGGCGCGATCGGCCCGCCGACCGACGCCGCGTAGGTGTTGTTGTCCCGTTTCGGGGCTTTGATCCAGCTCCCCGAAAGGTTGTCCGTGGCTCCCTCGAGCGAGCCGAAGTAGTGGTCGGAGCCCTCGCGCGTCACCACGTTCACGACGCCCGAGTTGATCCGGCCGTATTCGGCGTTGAATCCGCCGGACTGGACGACGATCTCTTCGATGGCGTCGTTGTTGATGGCCGTCGTCGAGAAGCCGGTGAGCGGATCCTGCTGCGAGAAGCCGTCGACGAAGTAGGCCACCTCGTTGGGCCGACCGCCGCGGATGATCAGCGTGCTCCCGTTCATCGACTCGCTTCCGTTGAGCTGCGGACTGTCGAGGCGCGCCTGGAAGTTCACCACGCCCGACTGCTGCGCCACCGCGTCCTTGTAGCCGCGCAGGGGCTGGTTTCGGATCTCGTCACCGGAGAGGAACTTGGTGGAGCCGGTCACGTCCTTCTGGATGAGGGGACGCTCGGCCTTCACGGTCACTTCGGCGACATCCTTCAGGACCGTGGACTCGAGCGACCATTCCAGAGTAGTCGTGAAATCGGGAATGATATTCACCCCTTCCCGGGCCTGCGGCACGTAGCCCAGGAGGGCGACCCGCACGGTGTACTTCCCGGGCGGAACGTTCAGGAGGAAGTAGCGCCCCTGGTTATCGGTGACGGCCCCCCGCTTCAGATCGGGAATGGTGACGCTGGCGAGCCCGATCGGCTCCCCCGTCTTTCCGTCACGCACCGTCCCCGAAATCTGGCCGGTGGTTCCCGCCCACGTATCCGGGGCAACGAAATAGGCGCCCACCACGATCAGCGTGGCGACGCCCAGCTTGAACAGCGTCCGAGGTCGAACCATGACTCGCCCTCCTATACATCGTGGAAACGCCAAACGGGGTCTCGTCTTCCTTGATGATCGAAGCCCACGTACGGCATCTTGCGAAGATGCCGTGAATTCCCTCGCCCATCGCTGGGCCCCTCATCGGCATTCGTCCACTCTAACCGGCTATCTTGTCGGGGCCCCCTCCCTCCGCCTTGAGTCTTTTCTTCAGGCGGCCCGGGAGTCAGCTTGGGCCGCAACACCTTGCACGTTTCACACTAGAAATCCGGGGCGACGCTTGTCAACAGGATTCGCAAAAAAGGAGCCCCCGGCGCGAGGCCGGGGGCTCCGAGTGCCACACGGGGGCGTGCCCCGCGATGTCTAGAAGTGGTACGTCGCCGAGACGCGGTTGAACGGCGTCTGGGGGTTTCCGGAGAGAATGTACCCGCCGGAGAGCGGGAATTGCTGGTTCAACGTCATGTCGATGTCCAGGTTGTTCCAGCGGATCCCCGTGCCCAGTCCCAGGTTGAAATCGGAGGTCCGAGCCTCTTCCTCGGTGGTGTTCGCGGGCGCGACGAAGTCGGCCGTTTCGGTCTTGGACACGATGTGCCCGCGGCTCGCGCCGACTCGAAGCTTGAGCCACCGCGTCGCGTCGGTCTCCAGTGCGGCGAAGACCAGCGGCATCGCGGTCGTCTTGTCCTCGAACGTGCGGGTGTCACCGGCAGGGCCGCCCGTGTTGGCGTCGGTCCGCTCGTACGAATGCTTGCTCTGGGCGAACGTCACGCCCCAGAGCAGCAGGTTGTTGTCGTTCACGCGCATGTTGTCGGAGATGCCGACGCCCATGCTCTTGTAGGTCTCGTCTGCCGTGACCGGACCCGCGAGCACGCCGCGCATCTCCCACGAGAGATCGTCGCTGACGTACCACGCCGCCGGGAACCACGTGTGCGTGCCGCTCCGATGGAGGATGGCGCGCGCCAGGATGGCGTACGACGGGTTGCCGGCGTCTTCCCACGACTGGGTGGTGGGAGTCGTGCTGCGGCTGAACGTGAAGCGGCGGTAGGTCCCCGCCACCTCGAGCCGGTCATCCTCTCCGAAATGGAGAGCGATCGCCGGGGTCACGCCGTACGTGTTGAGCTCCACTCCGTTGTCGACGATCTGATCCGGGTCCGACGTGATGAAGAACGGAATGGGGTCGAGAAGACCCGGATCGAACGCGCTGAATCCACGCGCCTGGAACGAGGCCGCGGGCGGGCCGTTATGAGCCTCGAACTTCGAATTGGTGATGTCGAGACGGACGGCGAAGTCGAACGCCTCGAACGTGTGGCCCCAGATCACGTCGAGCTGCTCGTTGTTCAGGTTGTTCGAGCCGGTCAAGACATCGTTCTGGCTCTGGGCCATCTGAAACGCGATCGCGCCGATCTTCGGGAAGTTCCGGATGACCGTGTAGCTCTGATCGAACACGTCCACTTCGTCCACGTTGCCGCTCGGGTTGTTTCCAATCTCCGCGAGAACGAGGTTGTTCTGCCGGACGACGGACGTCGGGTACCAGTAGATGTTGGCGTAGTCGTCCGTGAACTGGCTCAGCAAGGGAACGTTGAGACCCATGCCTTCCATGCGCGACACGGAGCCCTGGCTGACGCCAACGGTCATCGCGAGGAGTACCGCGACGCAGAGTGAAACGATCAGCTTGCGCTGAGACATCTCGATTAGCCTCCTTGGTAGTGGACCCCGGACCATCCAGGGACCCCAGCCCGAACCGCTAGCCTTCGCCTGGATCCGGGGAGTTTCGTGAGAGCAGATTCCTGCGCGTTGGACTCTTGCCCCCACCCCCTTTCCATGACCCAGTTCACCGATGCGCCACTAGCGCATGGCGAGTCCACACCACGGCACACGTCCTGAGAGGAGTGTTCGGGAAGAACGGCGGCACGTTAGGGGGAGCCATCGGGGCGTGTCAAACGAATATTTCGATTTGGAGGCGTAAATCAACTAATTGAAACGATTTACTTCTATCCGTTGGGGAGTGCTCACCTCAGTCCTTGCGGCCGGAGGAGCGGACCCGGGCGCGGCAGCGGGCGCAGAGTCCCCGGATCCGGATCGAGATTTCCTCAGGCTCGAAAGCGTTTCGCGCCACCAGATTCGCCAAACCCAGGCTCACATCCTGGTCCAGAACTTCCTGCACGGACCCGCACCGGCGGCAGACGAGGTGATGGTGGGGATCGCCGGGGCGCGCCAGCTCGTAATGGAGCGCATCGTCCACGAGCTGGACTCTCCGGAGGATGCCGGCCCCCTGAAGGAGAGACAGGGTGCGGTAAATCGTCGCGCGGGAAAGTCTTCTCCCCTGCCCCTTTAGCCGGAGGCGGAGCGTCTCGGCGTCAAAATGGCCCGCGGATTGGGCGACCGCGTCGAGGATCTGCCGGCGCGGGAGCGTCGCCCGCATCTTCTTCAAGGCCAGATACTCCGCCCATCGCGCGCGAGGGTCGTTCACCGCGTCACTGCGACCGCGTCGTGTCCAGCATGTAGCGGCCGAAGCCGTCCTTGTCGACGAACGTGAACGTGCGGCGGTCCCGGTAGTAGTACCAGACTTCCTCGGGCGGACGGTCGAAGTTGAAGGGGCTCCGGACCACCTCGTCCGGCTCTCCATGCTTGATGTAGATCCGCCCCATGTCCGTCTTCCAACCCTGGGTCCCGACGCTGAAGTGCTGGCTCGCGTACTGGACCCGGCGATAGAACTCCAGCATCGCTTCGTTTTCGGGCGTCTCGGGCGAGTCGCGCCGCTTCCAGAACTGCTCCCAGAACGCAGCCCGCTCTTCCGTGGTCTTGAGCTTTTCCATCTGATCCTGCTCCGTATCGTCGGCAATGATCCGGAGCACCTCGAACGTGCTCTTCGGATCGGCCGCGATCGAGGCGACGGACTGGACCACCTCGAAGGACTTCTCCCGGCGGATCGGAGTGTTCCGCTTCCGGCCGGGCAACGGC
>JANLXD010000145.1:0-16551 GCA_031364935.1 Candidatus Eiseniibacteriota bacterium | reverse complement strand
CCGGTTCGTCGACCTGGCGCATTTCTCCCCGGACGAGCGGCTGGATTTCTACAAGTTCGGCTACGCCTGGGCGCTCGAGCTGAAAACCTGGTCCGCGGAGGATCTGGAGGTCCTCGAGGCCCGCTTCCAAAAGCTCCATCCGGGATTGGAGAAGTTCTTTTTCGGAGAGGCTGCCGCCGATCCTGTCCAGTTCTACGGCGGACCCGAAGCCGCCCGCGCAGCCTCGGAGTTTCTGGAGCGAGCGCGACCCGTCGTGGAGGAGATTCTTCGCGAGCACCAGGCGGGCCGCATTCGGCAGAGCCTTCCCTACCTCTTTTGGTCCTACACGCACATGATGACGAACCGGCTCGGCGTGGAGGCGACGCCGGAGGCCATCCTCCGGTTCTTCATGCATCGCCTGCTGGAGGAGCGGACCCGAAGCACGGCCTGACCCCGCGATGGCGCGCCTCCTGCCCGACCCCCGATGACGCACGTCTCCCCGCTCGTGATCGTTCGCGTGGCTTCGCTTCCCTTCGAAGCGCTGGCGACGACGGATGGGATGCACGCGCGCGAGGCGGCGGACCGGCTGCTCGCGCTGACGGAAGCGCGGACCCACGAGGCGGAGCGAATCTCGGCGGTGCTGTACGAAGCCGCGGGAGAAGGGGCGTCCACGGCGCAAGCCGCGTCGCGGGGCGCGGTGCTTCGGATCCGGAGAGCCATCCACCAGGGTCGCGGCGTGGGCGCCCCCCTTCTCGAGGAAGCAGAGCCTCTGCTCGGGACGGATCAGCGCCACCTGGTCCATCACCATCTCGAGGGGAGCGCGGCGCTGGAGCAGGCGCGCGAGAATTTCTCCCGCGCCTATGCCGCGGAAGCGGAGTGCCGGCGCGCCGCGCTCATGCGGGCGGCCGAGGCGCCGCTTTTCCGCCTGGGCCTACGCCTCGCGGCTCGCACCCTGCTTCAGCGCCTGAGCGGCCTCCGTCGCGTCGCTCCCGCCGCTTGGGACCAGCGCGGCCGCCACACGGCGTCCAAGCTATGGGCCTACCTCGGCCGCTCCACCACCAAGACCAGCCCCAACGGGGTCTTCTGCCTGACGGGACTGGGAAATCTCACCGAGGGGCCGGCCGTCTCGCGGGGCGAAAACCAGATCGAGCGGCTCGATTTTCTGTTCCACGTGGGCGAGGCCCGGAAGATCACCGCCTGCCTCGCCGCTTCCCCCGAGGCGATGGCCGTCGTCGTCCCGCGCGTGAACCCGACGCTCCGCCGGGACGGCGAGGGGTGGATGCTGTGGCGACCGGCCACCGCGCGCCGGCCCGAGGACGACGAGGCGCGTTGCCAGGTCAAGGACCACCCGGTGATGCGGATGTTCGTCGACGCGGCCGCTCCCGAGGATCGCGCCGCGGAGGAAATCATCCGCGAGGTGGAGAAGAGCGTGGGGCGTGACGTCCGTCCGTTCTTCGCCCAGCTCGTCGAGCGCGGAATCCTGATCGCCGAGATCGAGATCCCCTGGAGCGAGCGCCGCCCTCTTCAGGCCCTGGCGATGCGATGCCCCGCGGCGCCGTGGGCCGGCGAGCTCCAGGCGGTCGAAGAGGATCTGGACTCTCTCGCCGCCCTGCCCTGGGAAGAGATCGTCCCCCGCATGGATGCTCTGGCCGCGCGGCTCGAGCCACTCCCCCACGCGCGCCCGCTCTCGCAGGACGATCTCATCCGCTGCGACGCCTCGACCCGCCTGCGACTCGATCTGCCGCGGCCCCTTCTTCGAGACCTGGAGCGGATCGTGCCGCTCTACGCGCGCCTCTACGGCGCGATCTATCCCGAGGCGCTCACGCGAGAGTGGTACGCGTCCCGCTTCCTCGCGCGATTTCCGACGGACACTCCAATCCCCTTGCTCGACTTCTACCACGGGCTGTTCGAGCCGCACGAGACTCCGCGCCCCGCGGCGTTTGTGTCCCCTGGTTCGGGAGCCTCGGGTGGGTCACGGTTGGCGCGCCGGTCGGACTCGAAGCTCCGCGCGGCGGCCGGCGCCGCGTTCGAGCGCGCTCGGGACTTCTTCGCCGCGCGGGCGCGCGACGCCGCGGCCATCGGCGTCGACCAGGTGGATCTGTCCGAGGCGGACTGGCACAGAATCGCCGGGGATGCCCCCGAGCCGCGATTCGCCTGCGCCGCGCTCTTTCAAGTAGCAGCGTCTTCGCTCGAGGATTTGAGCGCGCTTCGGGCCCGCGTCTGCTTGAACGCGTTCTTTCCGGGCGCCGGGCTGTCGGTGGCGAGGCTCGCCCACCTGCACGCCCCCGCCCATGCCGATGATGAGAACCCAATCGTGCGCCAGCTGCGCGACGGCTGGGCACGGCAGGCGCGGCCCGGGGCGGCGCATGCCGAGATCACGTTCATGCACGGCGCCCGGACGGCCAACGCCGGGCTTCGGCCCCCCATATTTCCCCTCGAGATCGAGCTGCCGGGTGATCGCGTGAGCGAAGGGCACGAGGCCGTTCCTCTCGCGGACCTCACGGCCGCCTGGGACAGCTCGGCCGGGCGCTTCGTGGTGCGCTCGCTCTCGCGGGGAATCGAGATCCTCCCGGTGATCTGCAGCGGGATCAACCCTGAGGGGTTCGTCTCGTTTCTCACGATGGTGGGCGAGCAGGGACTACAGCCGCTGGCCTTTCTTCCGGGGTTCGACGTCGATGGGATTCGAAAGTGGCCGCGGTTCACCTTCGGAAACGTCGTTCTCTTCAGGAAGCGATGGGTGTTCGAAGCCGCCGAGCTTCCCGGCGGCGCCTCTCCGGAAGAGAGCTTTCTCATGACGCGACGGTGGCGTCGCGAGAATGGACTGCCGGAGCACGTGTTCGTTCACTCCGATCGCGACCCCAAGCCTTTCTACGTGGACCTGGGATCGGAGCCGCGGGTGGACCTCATGCGGCGGGCGCTCGCGTCACCGGCGCCGGGGGGGCGCATCCACGTGACGGAGATGCTGCCGGGACCTGACGAGCTGTGGGTGCGCGATTCCCGCGGGAGCTACGCCTCGGAGTTCCTGGTGCACCTGGACAATCTCGACCGCTCCGCGGGCGGCGCTTGAGCGTCGCCGAGCAGGGAGCGCGCGGCGGCGGCGCGCGGGAGGCGCTCCGTAGCCCGGACTTCCGCCGACTCTGGCTCGCGGACGGCATATCACAAGTTGGAGACGGCCTGACGTGGCTCGCCCTGATCCTCACCATCAACCGGCTGACGGGATCCACGGCCATGATCGCCTCGCTGTCCGTGGTGCTGTCGTTGCCGCAGCTCGGCCTGGGTCTCTTCGCTGGCGTGATCGCCGACCGCTGGGACCGCCGGCGGACGATGATCCTCTCGGATCTGGCCCGCGGCGTGCTGGTGCTGGGCTTCCTCCTGATCCGCGATGCCGATGATCTCTGGCTCCTTTATCTCCTCGGCTTGCTGCAGGCCACCGTGGGCGTGTTCTTCAGTCCCGCCCGCTCGGCCCTCACGCCGCGCACCGTGGAGCCGGACGCTTTGCTCGGGGCGAATTCCCTGATGCAGACGACGCAGATCATCAGTGGATTGATCGGGACCGCGCTCGCCGGGGTTCTCATTTCCCTGGCCAGGAACGGCTGGCCGGCGTTCGTGCTGGATTCGGCGAGCTTCTTTTTCTCGGCCGCCTGCATCGCCGGAGTCCGCGTGCCGGGCATGCCGGAGCGATCGCCGGGGACGAGTCACGGGATGCGTGGCGAGCTGCGCCGCGAGCTCTGGGAAGGCCTCCAGCTCATCGCGCGCACGCGCGCCCTGCTCGCCATCCTCATGGCGTTCGCCGTGGCGTGCCTCGGAATGGGCGCCGTCAGCGTGCTGTTCGTTCCCTTCCTGGTCAACACACTGCACGTGCCGGCCGCCACCGTGGCGCTCGCGAAAGGCGCGCAGATCGGAGGGCTCTTGCTCGGAGGGGCTTGGGCGGCACGGCGCGCGGCCGCCCGATCCAGCTCCCTGCTCATCGGCGGCGGGCTGGCGGGGATTGGCGTCGCCACGGTTCTCCTCGGGTGGGCGCCCAATCTCGGACTCGTGCTCGCTTCCCTATTCCTCCTGGGAGTGTGCGCGACTCCCATGCAATCCGCGACCAGCGCGCTCCTGCAACAGCGCACGCCTAACGTTCTCCTGGGCCGCGTGGAAGGGGCCGTGGACACGTTGTTGACCGCGGCCATGATGGGCTCGATGGCCGGAGCCGGCGTTCTGGCGGAACGGATCGGCATCCGGGGCGTATTCTCGGTGGCCGGATTGCTTTGTCTGGCAGGCGGCTTGCTGGGATGGGCCATGTTGGCAAGGGCCGCGCCTGTCGCCGAAAATCCAATCCAAGAGGTCTAGTTTGCTCTGACGTCGGGATGTACTATCCGGGCACTCGGTCTCATGATGGTCACGAGGGCGGTGCGGCCGACGGCTGACCGCCCTTCATGTTTCGCGCAACCACTTCGACAGGAGCGCGTGATGAGCCCACGAAGACCTAGCGTGACGATAGCCCTCGCTCTCGCGGCGATGTTCACGATCGGATCGGCGGTCGGTTGCGGGCGTGGCGGGAAGAACGGAGCCTCCACCGAAAGCCACGCCGCCGCGCCAACCGCCAAAGCCGATGCCGCGGTGGTGACCTACTACTACCTCCCCGGCTGAATGGTCTGCGCCAGGTTGAAGCCCGCCGTGAGCGGGCTCGAGCAGGACTTCCCGGGCAAGGTGACCGCGCGCAACGTCGACGCATCCGAGCCCGAAGCTCTCGAGGAGGTCAAGAATCTGGGCTTCATCACGCATGGACTCGTCATCCGGTCCACCGATGGCAAGGTGCTCTGGAAGGAAGGTGACCACACGGTGCGTGTCGAGGACGCCAAGGAGGCGCTGAGGCAGATTCTCGGAACCTAGGCACCGCGGGGCCGTAATAGCACCGTGGATGCATTCCGATTCTCCCCTCTTCGGATCCGGTGGGAGGCCAACGGGTTGAAGAACAGGGGCTGGCCAGCCAGAATGGGCAGGAGTACCATTCAGGACTCGGCGGATTCACGGTGTGCCGAGTTCTCGACAGTCGTGTCAGGAGGCTTTCATGAACGAAAATCTGGATCTCGAAGTCCTCGAAGTCGAAAAGAACTCCAAGCCGGGATGTACCGGCTCTTCGAGCACGTCGCCGCGCTGCACGTGCCCTGTTCGCGTGACCCCGCTGGAGGAGACCGAGCAGTAGCAGCCGACGGTCACACACTGAACTGGCGGGGCAGCCGGATGGCTACCCCGCCTCTTTTTTGCGGGGCGGGTTACGGCACTCGGGCGCTGACCACCGGCACCATCCACGCGGCGTAGCCGTGCGGGTCCCTGATGTTCGCGATCATCTGGTCGAAGTACGCTTTCGCCTCCTCGCGCGTGAAGCGCGAGTACTGGGCGGTGGGCTCGACGTAGCCGTCCCGCCACGCCTCGAGGATGGCGGCGAACGTCTCGCGCGGCACCCGGATCGTATCGACGATGACGTAGTCGATGGCGATGTCGGCCAGACCCAGATCCACCAGCATCCCGTAGACGTGCCGCCCGATGAACAGGTCCGTGTTCGTCGCCTCGCCAAATCCCACCGGCGCCTCGTGCCAGAAGTCGCGCGGGTCCAGCTTCCCCCGCTGGAAGTGGAGCATCCCGTAATCCTCGGGAATCAGGTGAAGCCGGCCGCCGCGCTTGGTCACGCGCGCGAGCTCGGCGAGCACGCGAGCCGGATGCGGGATCGAATGGATGACGTGTCGATTCACGGTGAGATCGAACGTGTGGTCCGGCGCCTTCAGCTCGAAAACGCTCTGGTTCTCGAACGCCAGGCGAGGCGCCATGCGTCCGTAGCGGGAGCGCGCCACGTCCAGACTCTGGTCGAGGATGTCCACCCCCAGGACCGAAGCGCGCGGAAACATCTCGGCCAGCCTCGAAGCGCCCTCCCCCGTGCCGCAGCCCGCGTCGAGAATGCGGATGCCGTCCGGAAGCGCGTAGCGGCGGATCAGCTCGCACTCCTGCGGCCAGATGGCCCGAGCCTGCGCGTCCAGCGTGCGCACCATCGACTCGTCGGCCATCTGCTTGGCTTGCGGGTTCAGGTTGGTCACGACTTTTCGAGATCTCCTCTCTCGCTGTCAGCCATGGGCCGCCTGGTCGTTCACCATGAGACTTCTGACCATGCGCTCGAATGTGGGTTGGAGCGCTCCGTAGTCCTGGCTGGGCGCCACGGCGAGAACATAGACCACGTGGCCATCGGGAAGCTCGCGCATGTAGACGGTCATCTTCTCCGGTACTCCGGCCGCGGGTGTTCCGGCCAGCTGGACCGAGAGCGAGGCCTGTCCCGAGACATTGGCGCGGCGCGCGGAGCCGGATACCACTTTCAGGTGCGGATTGGCGGCCATGATCTGGCGAACGAGATCGCTCGTGGCTTCGTCGAGGGAGCTTTGGCCGAAGAGAGTCCCCTGCGGGTCGCGGTAGCCCGACCCGACTTCACCCTCGAACGGGACGTAGTGGTTCACCATGACCGCGGAAACGATCCGCTGGCGGCCGGCGGCGTCCTGCGCGATGCCGCCGGTAGGCGCGATCGTCACGCCGAGCCCGGAGGACGAGCTGTACGTGCGCCAGTTGTCCGGGTAGTTCATCTCGAAGAATCCCTGTGGATGGCGAAAGACACGGAACTTCGAGGACGGGCGCTCAACGGATGCCTGCGTCGTGCCGCCGGCGGAGGTCGTCGCCCCGCCCCTCGCCGCCACCTGCGCCATCGTCGGAGCCGCCGGCATTCGCTTCAGCGTGGCCCGCGCCGTCTCGATGTTGCCGACCGCTCCCGTGGAACGGATCGGGCCGATGAGGGTAGCTTCCCTGCGGATACGCGTGGCCCGATTGGCGGGCGCCGGATGATCGCTGAAGAACTGGGAGAGTTTGCTCGGGTTTCCGCCGGCCTCCTGCCGCAGGACGTCGAAGAAGCGGGCCATGTCCATGGGGTCGTAGCCCGCCTTCGCCATGATCTGCGCGCCGACGATATCGGCCTGTTCCTCGGCCGAGCGCGAGTTCTTGAGGAAGAGCGAGTTCAGCCCGAAGCCGCCGACGGCGCCCACGATGCTGCGCGTCGACGAGCCGGACTTGGAGCCGAAGAGACCGCCGAGGATCCCCACTCCGGTCTGGGCCAGGTAGGCTTTCGAGACCCGATTGGTTTGATGCCGCAGCGCCACGTGGGAAATTTCATGGGCCATGACCCCCGCCAGCTCCCCTTCCGTCCTCGCGCGCTCGATCAATCCCCGGTGGATGTACACATAGCCGCCCGGCAATGCGAAGGCGTTGATGTCGGAAAGATTCACGACCTTGAACTGGTAGGGATACTTCGATCCGGGCGCGTAGGCGGCCAGCTTCGCGCCCAGCCGGGAGACGTACTCCGTGACGGCCGGATTGGTGACCATCGGGAGTTGCCCTTCGATTTGGCCGGCGGACTGCCTGCCGATATCGATGTCCTGCTGGACCGTGAACATATTGAAGCCCGGCTTTACCGCCGTTTGGGCTTGTGCCATACCCACCGTGAGAAGCAGGGCCAGGAACGCCATTCTGGTTGCGCGGTATATCTGCATCGTCTACCTCACTCGTCGACGTTTCGTTGAGCAGCAGGCCCCCAACCTTCGACCGTCGGAGGATATTAATCGATCCGGCGGACTTTGCGGTGCGGCCTGCGTGATCGCGGGCTTGCGGCTCCGCGGGCCATCCGGCTAGAGTCCGCCCGTTGACCCCTCCTTTCGTCGCATTCGCCCTCGCCGCCTTCGCGGCGAACTCGATCCTCTGCCGGCTGGCCCTGGGTCCAGGCGCCATCGACGCCGCCATGTTCACCGTGATCCGTCTCGGCTCCGGGGCCGTCGCGCTCTTCGTCATCGCCACCTCTATCCCGCGGCCGAAGACGCTGCGCTCCCAGGCCGGCTCATGGACGTCGGCCCTCTTTCTTTTCCTCTACGCGATGCCGTTTTCTTTCGCCTACGTGACGCTCGGGGTCGGAACGGGGGCCCTGATCCTTTTCCTCTCCGTCCAAGCGACGATGCTGGCGGGGGCGATCCGGGCGGGGGATCATATCCACTGGACAGAAGCGCTCGGGATCCTGGTGGCGCTCGCCGGACTTGCCTTTCTCGTCTCGCCGGGACTGTCGGCGCCCGATCCGGTCGGAGCCTTGCTCATGGCGCTCGCGGGAGTGGCGTGGGGGATCTATTCACTCCGGGGCCGCCACTCAACGGACCCGATCGGCGACACCGCCGCGAATTTCCTCCGCTCGGTGCCGTTCGCGGTGATCGTCGGCGCGGCGGCAGCCCTGCGCGCGGCGGCCGTGGGGGCGGGGGGCTCCGCGCGCCATTCCGCCCGCGGTGCGCTCCTGGCGGTCTGCTCGGGGGTCCTGGCCTCCGGCCTTGGATACGCCGTTTGGTTCGCTGCCCTCCGAAAGCTGCGGGCGCCTCAGGCCGCGGCCCTTCAGCTCATTGTGCCCGTCATCGCGGCCGTGGGAGGGGTTTGGCTCCTCTCGGAGAGAGCCTCTCTGCGCTTGATCGTCTCGGCGGCGCTGATCCTGGGCGGCGTTGGCCTGGCCCTGATCGGACGCGCCTCTCGCCCCCGCGCCACTCCCGCCGAGTCCGCCGGCACCGGTGCCTCGTCAGGAACTGCTTGAACGCCGCACCACGGCGCGGCAGCATGGGTCGATGCGGTTCGAAACGCTGTCCGTCCACGCCGCCGGAGATCCCGATTCCCTGACCGGGGCCATCGCGCCGCCGGTCCATCTCTCCACGACCTTCGAGCACGGCCCCGCGGGCGAGCGCCGCGCCGGCCACCTCTACATCCGCGAGTCCAATCCCACGCAGAGCCGCCTCGAGGAAGCGCTCGCGCTTGTCGAGGCCGGTCAGGCGGCCCTCGCCTTCTCATCTGGAGTCGCCGCGGGAGCAGCCTATCTCCAGGCCGTCGAGCCCGGATCCCACGTCCTCTTCCACCGCGACATTTACTACGCGTTTCGGACGATGGCGCTCGAGTACCTGCCGCGCTGGGGAATGGAAGCCTCGTTCGTGGACATGACGGATCTCAAGGCGATGCGTTCGGCGATCCGCCCGAGCACGCGCCTCTTCTGGACCGAGACTCCGACCAATCCGCTCCTACAAGTGTTGGATCTTCGCGCCATTGTCGAAGAGGCGCGCAAGGCTCGCGCCCGCGTCCTGGTCGACGGAACGTTCGCGACTCCCGCGCTCCAGCGACCTCTGGAGTTGGGCGCGGACGTGGTGCTCCACTCGTCGACCAAATACCTCGGAGGCCACGCGGACGTTCACGGCGGGGCTTTGATTTTCCGCGAGAAAGACGAGATGGCGCAGCGCGTGGAGCACAACCGGCACATCCTGGGGCCCGTCGCCTCCCCGTTCGCTTCGTGGCTGGTGCTCCGGGGGCTTCGCACGCTGGCCTGCCGCGTGGAGCGGCAGTCCGCCAACGCGCTCGCGGTGGCGCGCGCCCTGGAGCCGCATCCGGGTCTCCTCTCCGTGCACTATCCGGGGCTTCCGTCGCACCCGGGGCACGAGATCGCGAAGCGTCAGATGAGCGCCTTCGGCGCGATGCTCTCCGTTCGCGTGCGCGGCGGGCGGGAGCGGGCGCTCCACCTGGCCGGGCGCGTGCGTTTGTTTCGCAACGCGACCAGCCTGGGGAGCGTGGAAAGCCTGCTGGAGCACCGCGTCTCGGTGGAAAGCCCCGACACGACGACCCCCGACGACCTGCTCCGGCTTTCGATCGGCCTCGAGCACCCCGACGATCTGATCGAGGATCTGCTCCAGGCGCTGGAAGGGTAAGCGCGAAGTCAGTGCTTCACGGACACCAGCTGGTCGAGAACGTTGCCCTTGTCTTCCGTCGTCAGGACCAGGCCGACGCCGCGCGCGTAGTACTTGTACTCGCGCACGCTCCTGTCCAACGGAGTCCATTCGAACGTCTGCAGGCAATTGTCGAAGCTGCCGTACGGCACCTCGACGAATCTCGAGAGGCTCTGGACCCTTGCCATGTCCTCGGCCACCCCCGCCGCGTACTCCTGCCGGTACCTCGTTCCCACCTTGGGCTCGGCCAGCATGATGATCCCGGCTTGCGCCCCGTTCACCCCCGCTTCCCAGGAGCCCGCCGTGCCGATCACGACCCCGTGGTCCATCTGCTTCGAGTCCTCGCCGAAGTACCAGACGTTCCCGTCGGTATCCTGCGCGTACCAATCGAACGTGTCCTCGATGAGGGACCCGTTGAGCGAGACCTGGTCGTGCACGACCGTCGTGACCACGCCTTGGATCGTCCTGGTATCCCTCGTAACCTCGATCACCGCCGTTTCGACGCCTTCCGGTGTTTCCGCCCGGTAGTGGAACAGACGCCCGCGCTCGAACCCAAGGTAGGGGTTGCTGAGCTCCGAGACCCAACCGCTCGGGCTGGCCGGGAATCTCGGCGTCGCCGCCAACGTCGACGTCGTGGCGGCACCTGGGGCCAGCGGGGCGCTCCCGCCCAGAGAGTTGGCGCGATCGGCCGAACAGCCGGCGATCATCAGTGGAGCCCAAAGCATAGAAGCAACCGCCCGTAAGATGCGATTCATGGTGTGCCTCCTGGTTTTTGTGGTTGACCCCCCGCGGGTCGGGTGTGGCGGTGGAAAACGGTGAGGTCCGCGGCGTCGCGAAGGAGGTCGACGCGGTCGATCTCCACGCGCACCACGGTCAGGCCCGTCTTCGCGTAGATATCGGTCACGAGCTTGGCCTCATTCCCCGGACGCAGCAGATCGAGCTGGTCGTAGCACATGAGGGTCGAGCGTTCCACGCTTCTGGGGGACCCGAGCTCGAGGACCGCCGTCAACGCGACGATGACGGCGTCGACGGCCAAGAGCTCCACGAGGCTGACGCCCTGGTCCGCGAACGCATTGAGCACGCCGATGCCGATGACGATGAACAAATACGTGAGGTCGCGGATTCGGATCTGCTCGGTGCGGTAGCGGAGAATCCCGAACACCCCGAACAGCGCGAGCGCGAGTCCGATGTGGGTCGAGACCCTACGCAGCACGAGGCACATGCAGAAGGTGATGACGTTGAATAGAAAGTATGTGAAAACGTACTCGCGATTCCGGTACAGGCGATAGTAGATGACGCGGATTACGACCGTCGCGAACGCGAGGTCGATGAGCAGTCTCGCGAGAAGCCTCCCCAGGTCGAGCCAGCTCACGACCTGAGAGCCGAACAGCTCGCTCACGCCGCCCTCCGTTCCATGCCGCGAAGGCCCGGCAACAGTGCGTTGACGCGCACGTCCGGGCGTGTGAAGGCGATGGCCGCGCAGTACTTGCTCGCCCAAGCCGGCCTCCAGCCGGCGGCACGCACCGCGGACATCACGGGTGTGCTCCGCTGGAGCGGCCACTGCTTCACTTCCACGATCGCGATCGGGGCGAGCGATCGGCGGCGCGTTCCCATGATCACCTCCATGTCGAAGTCGATCGTGACGCGCTCATTGGTCCGGATGCCCAGGAGTGTCACCCGCCGAAAGTGAGTCCAGACCTGGGGAACGAGGATCCGGCCGCCGCCGGTATGGGATTCCACGAATGCCTGGTCGGCCGCGCTCATCGCGCTGTCCCCGTATTCGTGGTCGCGCCAGACCTTGGCCGACTCGAGATCGCTCTTCCGGGTCTTGACCTCGAGACGGGTTACGCGCCGGTCCGGATAGTGCCGAATCCGGACCTTGTGCCTGACCCTGCGGCCGCGCCGGTGTGCGTTGAAGAAATCGAGATCCGGCGTGTCGAAATACAGCGTGCGGTAGGAGGCGACGAGCCCGTCGCCGGCGGCCAGCACCGCGTAGTTCTCCGCGAGAAGGGGCAGCAGGCTGGCGGCGGCGGACGGCGTCACCACAAACTTCGAATCCGCCCTCCGGCTCAATTCCCGGCGAGCGAGGAGGTCCGGGGGCGCCTGGAGAAACCGTACGAGCAGATCCTGCCACTCTAGCGCCCGCACCGTCCTAGAACCTGACCTGGGTCCAGAGGTAGAGTTTGTCGTCACCCCGCACGATATCCTTCCTCTGCCTGTATTCGTAGTTCACCATGAAGCGCAGATTCTCCGCAGGCAATCCGTAGTACGCCCCCAGCGTCCAGCGGTGGAAATCGTCGTCGAAATCGTCCAGGCGCACGATGGGACCGACTCGCCATCGTGTCTTTCCAACAAGATTCACGTAGTAGCCGACCGGTTCGTCCGTCTCGCCGGTGGACTTGTCCGTCTGGTGGCCGCTGACGTACTCCGTGCTGATGAAAAACTTGGGATAATCGAGCTCCGCGTCCACACCCCATCGGTTGAACACGATCCGAAAGTCGTCCGAAGGGTCGAGCGGGTCATCACCTGGGTCGATCATGTCGCCGACCCCGCCGGAGACTCCCACCCTCGTCGTACGATTCTTGCGATCGTCCTTCCACCGAATCCCGAGGCGCCCCCAGCCGTTCTTGGTCGGGGTGTCGTCGGCCTGCACGTTCATCCCGGCGCCGTTGACCACCGTGAACGCGTCCTCGATGCGGGTCCCCTTCCCGATGCTGAGGTTCCCGATGAGGCCGACCCCGATGTCCCGCAGAGTGACCCCGCGTGACAGGTTGTCGGACATGTCGCTTCGGTTGACGGCGTACAAGTTCGTCGAGGATTCGCGGTTCTCGTAGCCGAACTGCGTTTTCTGCTGGCCGATTCGGAGATCGTGCCGCGGGATGACCTTGAGCGTGATGAAAGCGTCCCGGAGCACGCCGGTGATTTCCGGGGCGCGGGGATCGATCTCGACGTCGTACGACACCCGTGGCGACAAGTCTCCCTTGACCCCGATGCGGACCCGTTGAACCCGGAAGTCGTCGTTGTCGACCAGCGAGTCTTCACCCGTCGCGAACGCGTGCCTGAAGTGGACCTGGATGTAGCCGAACACGACGGGGCCCTTCAAGCTCCGGCGCTTGGGTGAGCGGGTCGAGTCGGAGTCCCCCAACGGTCTCGGCTCAGCGCCGACCGAATACGCCGGTTCCGCGGGGACGCGGGTCTTGGCGTGGCCGACCCCGCACCAGAGAACCATGACGATGACCGAGAGTGGAACCGCCGCGAGCCGTCTCACGTGGGAGGGAACAAACGAAGGGAAGATTTGTAACGGCGGCTACGATCCTGACGGTGTCACTCGAAGCCGGTAGCTGCCGTCCGCACCCAAAGACCCGCCCGTCGTGACGCGCGATCCCTGCTTGACGAAGATCCGATCGGCCCCCACCCCGATCTCGATCCACGGCGCGTCGCGGGGGATGCGGATCTCGAACGTGACAGACGGGCCCCGGTTGTCGATCAGAAGCTGAGCCGCGCCCGAGGCGAAGGTAGCGGCGCCGGCCGGCGCCCGGACCGAAACCTCGGGTCCGTCCGTCAGCCACACGTGAATTTGCCCGCCGAGTTGGGCTGTCTGGAAGCGAATGAGGAGCTTCTGTCCGGGTCGAACCGCGATCCCCGAGAAGCCGGCCGAGGAGTCTTCTGTACCGAGCGTAGCGGGCGGAGCGGGAGTCTCGGCGGAAGGCGGCGTCCGTCCGCCGATTCTCAGAACGATGCCATCGACCCACCCCCGCACCGGCCATCCGGGCAAGGCATACGCCGCGCCCGCGATGCCAACCGCCACGAGGAGGGCGGCCGCTCGCCGGAGCCATGCGGAACGGCGCGCGCTCGCCGCGGCTCTCTCGGCTCTGGCCACCACCGTCGCAGCGCTGATCTCGGGTGGAGAGTCGTCCAGGATGCGGAGAAGCGCGGCCACTTCGCTCTCTTCCCGCTGAAGCTGTTCGTCGTCAGGGTGCACCGAATGACTCCTCGTAGATCTCGCGGAACGCTCGTCGGGCACGGGCCAGGAGCACGCCGATGCTGGCCTCGTTGAGGCCCAGGGCCTTGGCGATGTCCCGGTAGCTGTATCCCTCGGACCGGAGCAGCAGCATGCGCCGCTCGCGTTCCGGCATCCGGTCCAGCGCCAAGCGCACCCGGCGGCGCGAATCGTTCGTCTCCAGCGCCTGGTCGGGCTCGGGCGACGGGTCGGACAGGACGTTCTCGCCCCGGGCCGGGGTCAGAAGCCGTAACCGCCGGCTGTGCGTCGAGGTCGCGTTTCGAAGGAGGTTCATCGCGACGCTGATCAGCCAGGCCTCCGGGGAATCCGGCAGCGACCCTCGCTGATACAGTTTGACGAAGGCATCCTGGGCCACGTCGGCCGCCAATTCTCGATCTCCCGACAAGCGATTCAGGTAGCGATAGATCCGCTTGAAATGAGCATCGAACAGCTCGACGAATCGATCGTGGAACGATGGCGACTTCTCAGACCCCACTCCGCCCTCCAAGGATAGGAACCGGAGGGTGGCCCAGTTTGTGACAGATGGAGAAGCGCCGGATCAGAATCCCCAGTCGATTCCGACGACGAGCGGGGCGCGGGGACGCATCTCGATCCCGGTGAGCTCACCGGTCGAGGGATCCCGGGCGTAGGTCAGAATGTTCTTCCGGCCGAGGACGTTCGTCGCCGTGCCGAAGAGCGCAATTGCTGCGTCGCGCCCCGCGGCCCGGATGCGCCATTGCTTCCGGACGCCGAGGTCGAGGCGGCAGTAGGTCGGCAGTGAGGTGGCGCCGAGTCCCTCACCACTGTAGTCAGGGCTGCCGGCAAACTCCGATCCCCTGTCGAGAATATTGTTCGCTTCCCACTCGAAGCCGCCGGCGATGGCCGTCGCGCGACGACCGACGGCCGCCGTCACGCCGAGCCGGATGGAGGCCGTGGCGCTGGGGAAGACGATCACGCCGCACTGGGCGACGTGGGCCGTCCCGTTTTCGGGGACATAGCTGGAGTTGCCGTATTCGAGGCGAACATGCTGGAACGCGTAGCTCGCGACGAGACCGTACCGTTTGGCGCTCAGAGCGACGTCTGCCGACACGCCACGCGACGCGCCGGACCCGACGGCGAACGCGCCTGTCGCGAACGGCGCCCCTTCTCGCGGCGCGACGAGCAACAGGCCGTCGGAACGGCGCTCGTGGGCCTGCAGGCCGAGGCGCAGACCCGTCCGGGGAAAGTAGCTTGCGGCGATCACCCCCTGCTGGCACCGCCCAACGGGAATACCCGGAGCGCCCGCCCCCATGTAGAGATCGACCGGGAACACGTTCCCGACCACCGACTCCGCGTTTCGGAGCGACTGCGCGAACTGATGGGCTCGGGCATAGCTCCCGGAAAGCCTGACCTGGTCCGAAGCGTTCCAGATGAGCTGCGCGCCGGGTCCGATGTACTGCTCCCCTCCGGTCGCGGCGAGGGTGGCGCCCAGATTCAATTCGAGGCGCGTTCCGAGCGCGCGCCCGTGCCGAGCGACGGCGGTCGCGACCGGCGTATCGGCTCCGAGCGCCCAGTCGGGACCAGCCGTCGAGTCGGACACGACCCGGTACGACGTGCGGCTCTGCTCGATACGCAGCTCGCCGAGAGTGGTCGCGCGGATCGAGTGGTGCTGAACGGCCACGAGCAAGCCCTTGTCGTGGCGCGTCGCTGACATTTCCATGGGACCGGATCGGGCCGCCCAGACGCAGCTCTCTTCTCCGTCTGCGCGCCATCCCAGGGCCCGCATCGCGACGCTCGAGAAGACACGCTTCCATTGGACGCCCTGGGATCGGCTGGTCCACTCGAAGGTGTTGCGGCGCGGATCGGGGACCATGCCGTCGGGGGTCACGGTGGCGGCCGTGTTCAGGTCGTTCTCGTTTCCGTATCCGAGGAATTGGACCCGACCGCCGAACGCCGGCGCCTCCACCTTGGCGATCCAATCGGCGGCTTCGCCCCTCAGGTAGGTCGATTCCATCTGGGGAGCGATTCCGTCCGGGAGCCCTGCCCGCAAGCTCACGAGAAAGCCCGCGCCGGAGGCACCGAGAGGGCCGTCGAACGTGACGCGCGACTGCGTCGTGCTGCTGCTCCCTTGAGCGCGGACGCTGTCTCCCGGCTGGAGCGTGAGCGCATCGATGGCCCCGGAGAGGGTGTTCGGATATGCCGGAAGAGGAGCCACGGAAGCGAGGTGCAGCCTGGAAATGGCGTCGGGGTTCAAGCCGCTGGAGATGCCGCCGGCGTGATAGGGATTGAGGATCGGGATTCCGTCGAGCAGATAAGCGGTCTGGTCCGAGGCGCCGCCACGGACGTTGACCCCGCTCGGCGACTCCGGCCTCAGGGCCACTTCACCGCCGCCGAGTGCTTCGAAACCGTCGGGCTCGGCGAGCAGCGGATGATTCCGGATCGCGCCGGCCGAGATCTCGCGGTCGGGGAAAAGAACCCTGGACCCGGTGTCGAAGCCTGGGACGAGGACCGGCGCGCGCACGTCGATCGAGTGGATGCGAACGGGCTCGGGGGTAAGCCAGACATCGATCTCCAGCCGTCCGTTCCGGGGAACCAGCGCCTGGAGCGCCCGAGGGGCATAGCCGATGAGATGAACGGTGATCGGGTGCTCGCCGGCGGGCACTTGCCGGAGCACATAGCGTCCCATGTCATCCGTGGTGGCACCGTGCCCCAGGTCAGCCAGGGCGACTGCCGCCCCCGCGATCGGCTCGGCGGTTTCCGCGTCCCAGACTCTGCCGACCACCG
>JANLXD010000026.1:0-3120 GCA_031364935.1 Candidatus Eiseniibacteriota bacterium | reverse complement strand
GAGGGTAGGACCGAGCGCCAGGCCGACGAAGCCCGCTCCGAGGCCCGCGCGCGCGTGCGGGAGCGCTACGCCAAGGAGCCCTGGTTCGCGCCGCTCTTCTCGCGCCCGGGCGTCCACTCGATCGAGGACCTGGCCCGCGCGAAGGAATTCCTCTCGCTCACCGCGCAGCGCGAGGGCGGGTGGAAGGTGCTGATCGTGAAGGGCGCGGAGGCCATGACCGGCCCCGCGGCCCACGCGTTCTTGAAAATCCTCGAGGAGCCGCTCCCCAATCGCCTGTTGATCCTCGGGGCGCGCCAGCGCCGCGCGCTCCTGCCGACGATCGCCTCGCGCTGCCTTCCCGTCCGCTTCCGTCCGCTTCCGGCCGATGTCATCGCCGAGGGACTGCGGGAAGGATATGGGGTATCCGGCGCCGTGGCGCGGCTGGCGGCGGCGACCGCGCAGGGGAGCCTGGGGCGAGCGCTCGCGCCGTTCGTGGCCCCGATGGACGCCGTCTCGAAGGAGGTTCCGGACGAATCGGAGTTCGTCCGCCTCCGCGACGCGGCCATCGATCTTTTCGTGCGCCCCAAGACGAGCGGGGTGCTGGGGCCGCTCCGCCGCGCGCGTCTGGAGCGGGATCGCGGGCGCTTTCTCGCGGTGGTCCAGTTCGCGACCCATTACTACCGCGACGTGATCCGCGCCAAGACGGGCGACGAGTCGCCCCCGGCGCACCTTGACTTGAAGCGGGAGATCGCCGCGGATGCCGGCAAGCTCTCGCTGAGGATGCTCGCTGAACGGGTTCGTATTCTGGAGGAGATCGCCGCGGCGGTGCAGTCGAACGTCACCGCCGCCTACGCCGTCGCGTCGGCCCAGGAGCGCATGGGCCTCTACGCTCGGACATGACACGAAACGGGGGCCCGCTTCCGCGGGCGATTCCACATGGATGAAGTCCACGCCGTCGAAGTCGTCCCGGCCGTTCCGGTCGCACCGTCGGCGCCCCTATCCGGGGCGCCCGCGTCGGTGGTCGAGGTCATTTTCAAGGGAAGGCGCCGCGAGTACTTCGCGAACACCAAGGATCTGCCCCTCCGCGAGGGGGATTACGTGATCGTCCAGGCGGAGCGCGGCGAGGACCTGGGCCGCGTGCACCACTCGAGCGAGTGGGTGAAGGCGGCCATCAGCGCGGACGGACTCCGCCCGGTGCTCCGCCCGGTGCGCCCCGAGGACATGACCCGTCTGGACCAGAACCGCGCCCGCGAGGAGCGCGCCTTCGTTCAGTGCCGGGACCGGATCAAGCACCGCGATCTGGAAATGAAGCTGGTGGACTGCGAGTTTCAGCTCGACGGAAACCGCGTCACCTTCTTCTTCACCGCCGAGAAGCGCGTCGATTTCCGGGAGCTGGTCAAGGACCTGGCCTCCATTTTCCGCACGCGCATCGAGCTGCGCCAGATCGGCGTGCGCGACGAGTCGGGGCGGATCGGCGGCGTGGGCACCTGCGGGCGCGAGCTGTGCTGCGCCACCTGGCTCCGCGAGTTCGAGCCGATCACGCTAAAAATGGCGAAGGATCAGGGACTATCGCCCAGCCCGTCCAAGATCTCGGGCGCGTGCGGACGACTCAAGTGCTGCCTCCGGTACGAGCTCGACTTCTACAAGGAAGCGGCGCGCGAGTTCCCCAAGATCGGGAGCCGGATGACCCTGGCGGACGGCGAGTGGGAAGTCGGTCGCGTGGACATCTTCCACCGGACGCTCCAGCTTCGCGCCGACGGCGGGAAGGAGACGACGATCCTCCTGGGCGACATCCCCAAGGGGACCCAGATCCAGGGGCCGTCGCGCGACCGGCGGAAGGGGTGCGACAAGACGCGGTGCGCCGCGCGGGGCACCAACCCCGGCGACGGTGAGAGCACCGGGGCCCATTGATGGCGAACGGGGCCCATTGATGGCGAAGTTCTACCTCACGACCGCCATCGATTACGTTAACAACGTCCCGCATCTCGGCACCGCCTACGAAAAGGTGGCCGCCGATGCGATCGCCCGCTACAAGCGCCTCGCCGGCTACGACACGCGATTCCTCATGGGGAACGACGAGCACTCCACCAACGTGGAGAAGGCCGCCCGCGAGAAGGGGCTGTCGCCCGAGGAGTACTGCGACCAGATGGCCGTGCTGTTCCAGGACGTGTGGAAGCGCCTGGACATCTCCTACGACGACTTCATCCGGACCACCGAGCCGCGTCACGTGCGCGGCGTGCAGGCGCTCTTCACGCGCATCTCGGAGAAGGGGGACATCTACAAGGGGAAGTACGAGGGGTACTACTGCGTCTCGTGCGAGCGCTTCTACCCGGAGAAGGACCTGGCCGAGGGGAAGTGCCCGACCCACGGCACCGAGCCGCAGTGGCTGAGCGAGGACAATTACTTCTTCCGCCTCTCCAAGTACGGCGCGCCCCTCATGGAGCACATCCGGAGCCACCCCGAGTTCATCGTCCCGGAGATCCGGAAGAACGAGATCGTGAACGTGATCGAGGGAGGGCTGGACGACATCTCCGTGTCCCGCTCCTCGGGGCGGTGGGGCGTTCCGCTCCCCAACGACCCGACGCAGACCATCTACGTCTGGTTCGACGCGCTGATCAACTACATCACCGGCGTCGGCTATCCGGAGATGAACGGCTCGTTCGCCCGCTACTGGCCGGCCGATCTCCACGTGATCGGCAAGGACATCACGCGCTTCCACTGCATCATCTGGCCCGCGATGCTCCTGAGCGCCGGCGTGCCGCTGCCCCGGCAGGTGCTCGGGCACGGATGGGTGCATTTCCAGGGGCAGAAGCTTTCGAAGTCGCTGGGGAACATCGTGAATCCGCTGGAGGTGGCGGACAAGTATGGCGCCGACCCGCTGCGTTATTTTCTTTTACGTGAGATACCCCTCTCCCGCGACGGGGACTTCTCGTGGGAGCTGTTCATCGACCGCTACAACGCGGACCTGGCGAACGACTGGGGGAACCTCTTCACGCGCGCGGTGTCCATGGTGCATCGGTACCGCGGCGGTGTCCTGGCCCGGACCGAGGCCGGCGACGAGCTCGCCGAAGTGATCGGGGCCGCGATCCGGGAGTACCGGTCGGGATTCGACGACTTCGCGATCGAGAGGGGGATCGAGGC
>JANLXD010000023.1:0-5887 GCA_031364935.1 Candidatus Eiseniibacteriota bacterium | reverse complement strand
CTACAACTGGCTGCTCCATGCGACCACGCCGGCGCGCGTGGGCACCTACGCCTTCGTCAATCCCGCCGTCGCCGTTCTCCTGGGATGGGCCTTCGCCGGAGAAGCCGTGGGACCGATGACGCTGATCGCGGGCGCGTTCATCCTGACCGGAGTCATCCTGATCGTGGGCCAGCGGAGCAAAAGCGCCGCGGCCAAACCGAAGCCCGCACCCTCCGTGCCGCTGACTACTTCGCCACAGCCACCCGTTTCGTCGTAACGCCGTCGGGCCCGTCCAGACGGAAGAAATAGACGCCCGAAGCCAGCGCCATTCCCGCCTGCCCGCGCGCCTCCAGCGTGAGCACGTGGCGTCCCGCCGGCAGAGACGGATCATCCAGCACGCGGCGTACCATCCGGCCGCGAACGTCGAAGAGGTGGGCCCGCACCGGCCCCGGCTTCGAAGTGGAGAACGTCACCACGGCCTCGGGGTTGAAGGGGTTCGGCGAAATGCGAAGCGGGAGGAACGCATTCGCGCTCTCCGGCGACTGAACAACCACCTGCATCGAAGCCGTGAAGAAGCCCCCACCGAAGAACCCGCCGCGCACTGTGACGGCGACCGTCGCGGGACGCTCGACGCCGCCGAGCAGCAGCGCGAGCTCCTCGGCGGTGAAGGTCATGGTGAGCTCCGGCACCTGATTGCCGTCGGAATCCTCGGTGATCATGGCGGCCTCCGCCGAATTGATCTCCTCGGCCGGCCCGGCGCCGTGGGCGCTCAGAGTGATCAGCAACGGGTCGACGCCCTCGATGCGGAACGATCCACTGGTCGCCTCGATGTGCAGGGTCCACGGTGCGCCGCCGCCGATTACGACGGGCGCATCCGCGAAGGCCCTCGCCGGCAGCGATTCGGTGATGGTGGCATTGGTCAGCGCCGAGCGCGTAAGCCCGCCGTCCTTGACCGTCAGCCTGACGGTGTAGATCCCGGCCTGCGAGTAGGCATGCCCCGCGACCGAACCCGAGCCCGACACTTGGTCCCCGAACGTCCAGGAGTATTCCAGACGATCTCCGTCGGGGTCCGAGGAACGGGACCCGTCGAAGAAGATGGTCCGCCCCACGATCCCCGCATACGGTCCCCCGGTCACCGCGACGGGCGGATGTGCCTCCGCCTCCACCGTCATGCGCCGCATGGTTGTGTCGGAGGCCAGGCCGTCGCTCACGGTCAGTTGCACCGTGAAATCCCCCGCATGGGCATAGGTGTGCGACAGGTGCGACGGACCCGCGGCGCCGTATCCGTCCCCGAAATTCCACTCGTAGGTAAGCGGATCCCCGTCCGGGTCGTAGGAGGTGGTGCCGTTGAAGGAGATCGCGATCCCGACGTATCCAACGCTCGGCGACGCGAAGAAGGAGGCGATGGGCGCCTGCGCCGCCACCACGTGGACGGTGGTCGTATCGGTGTCAGTCTCGGAAGCGCTTTCCGCGGACAGGATCAGGGTGTAGTCCCCCGGCTCGGCGTACACGTGCTCGGCGCTTGGCGTCCCAGCCGTCGCGCCGTCGCCGAAGTCCCATCGATACGCGAGGACCTGTCCGTATGCATTCCGTGAATTCCCGGCATAGACCCGGAGCGTCCGGCCGGCCTGCACGTGGTAGGGCCCGCCCGCCTCGGCCTGCATCGGGCCGAGCCCGTCGGCGTCGAACCAGTCGTAGCCCAGCTTGTAGGTGTTGTCGCCGTCCTTCGCCATGCACTGGGTGCCGAACTGCGTGAGGAGCACGGGTCGCCGCGGCATGTACGGCTCAATGAAGAGAGAGGGAGCGCCCGACATGACTTCGACCGTGAGCGTCGCGACGCGATACTTGCCCGGCGGGAAGAGGTCCCGATAGCCCCAACCATTGTGGTAGTAGGACGCCTCGGTCGTATCCTCGTAGCTGGCGAAGCAGGCGGGGCGCCCGCTGAAGGGAAGCCGATTGTCCATCGGTCCCCACTTCACGTCGCCGCCCGCGCTGTGGAGGACGATCGTGTACGAGTTGATCGTCATTCCGGCCGCGACGTCGGCCGCGTCGTCACAAACGACCGGCAGCCCGTCCCGATTCCGATCGGTGACGATCCAGATGTCGACGCTGGTCGGTCCCGACGCGGCGAGCTGGTCGTTCGAGTCGTGGACTCCGTCTCCGTTGGTATCGAGGTATAGGTACTGCGATCCGGCGGGGATTGGCTGCAGAAGTACGAGGAGACCCAGGGGCACGAGCGCGAGAGCACGCATGTCGCCCACCTTCCTCCGCGCGGCTTCCGGCCTGCCAGCCGCGCGATTCGAATGGACGGTATTCCCCCATTCGGGAAACGTCAAAGGAAACCTTCTTCGCTAGATCGGAGGGAGATCGTCTGCTATAGAGGGCCTACTCGTGAACCGTTTGACTCTGGCGCGCTTGCAGGTGTTAGCGGCGGCTCTCCTCTTCTCCATCGGGGGCGCCGGGATCAAGGCGTGCGCCTTGACGGGATGGCAGATCGCGAGCTTCCGATCTGGGATCGCGGCGATCGCCGTCTGGCTCATGATGCCCGAGGCGCGCCGGGGATGGACGCGGCGCGTGTGGCTGGTCTCGCTCTCCTACGCGGCCACGGTGCTTCTCTTTGTCCTCGCGAACCGGCTGACCACGTCGGCCAACACGATCTTCCTCCAGTCCACCGCTCCGCTCTACATCCTCCTCCTCGCGCCCCGCCTTCTTCGCGAGAAGGGCCGCGCCCTGGACCTCGTCGTGATCGGACTCATCGCGCTCGGGCTTTCGTTCTTCTTCGTCGGGGCCGAGCCGGCGTTTCGCACCGCCCCGAATCCGGTCGCGGGAAATATCCTCGCGGCCATCGCGGGCGTCACCTGGGCGCTCACGGTGATGGGACTGCGGTGGATTGGGCGCGCAGGCGAGACTACGGGGTCCGCGGCGGGCGTGGTCGTCGCCGGGAATCTCCTGGCCTTTCTGATTGGATTGCCCTTTGCGCTCCCCGTCGAGGCTGCGCGGCCTCTGGACTGGGCGATCGTCTCCGGACTCGGCGTCGTGCAGATCGGAGTCGCCTACCTCTTCCTGACGCGCGCGCTGCGCTACGTGCCCGCGCTCGACGCGTCGGTGCTGCTCCTGCTCGAGCCGGCGCTGAATCCACTCTGGGCTTGGCTCATCCACGGCGAGCACCCCGGCCCGTGGTCGACCGCGGGAGGTCTATTGATCCTGGGCGCCACCGGGTTGAAGACGTGGCTCGATTCGCGTTTCCCGCACGTGGATCGATGACGAGGCGTGTGTGGCGCGCCGCGCTCGTCGCGGCTCTGCTCCTCGTGGCGCTCTGGGTGGCGCTCGCCGGCCCCTCGCGCCTTCCAGCGACGCCTTCCCGCCCCGCCGCCAGCTACGCCGAAGCGCTCGCTCGATTCCAGGCTGTCGCCAGCCGCGACGGCCAGGAGACGAATCCCGCTTGCCGATCGCGGCTCCTCACGCGCGGCGGTCGCGCGGGGCGGGTTGTGGTCCTTCTCCACGGATTCACGAACTGTCCGAGGCAATTCGAGCAGCTTGGCGTCCTCCTCCACGACGCCGGAGCGAACGTGCTCATTCCGCGGATCGTGCGCCACGGGCTGGGCGACCGGATGACCCGCGACCTGGCGGGGCTCACGGGGCGCGAGCTGCTCGACGCCGCCGGAGAGGCGGTGGACATCGCCCACGGCCTGGGGGACACGGTCGTCGTGGTCGGACTCTCCTCGACCGCCGTCGCAGCAGCGGCGCTCGCGCAGACGCGCCCGGATATCGACCGGGCCGTGATTCTCGCACCGGCGCTGGCTCCCCAGCGAGTGTCCGCGCCGCTCGCGCGACGAGCGGCCACACTCCTTATCCACGCCCCGAATCTCTTCGTCTGGTGGGATTCGAGGGCAAGGGAATCGCTCGGAGGTCCCACCCAGGCATATCCGCGTTTTCCGACGCGCGCGCTGGGCGAGATCTACCGGCTGGGCTCCCTGGTCCTGATCGAGGCGGGGAGGGAGCGGCCGGCCGCCCGTTCGATCGCGGTGGTCACAACGCCGGCGGACCGGGCGGTGAACAACGGCGCGATCGCCGAGCTGGCGCGACGCTGGCGCGCGCGCGGCGCGGCCGTGATCGAGTACGAGTTCCCGGCGAACCTGCGCGTCCCTCATGACATGATCGATCCCGAGCAACTGGACGCCCGCGTGGACGCGGTCTACCCGGTGGTCGCGTCGCTCGCGCTCAGCCGGTAGCTTCCCCGAGGTCCAGCTCGAAGAAGAGGGCGCCGGGAATCGGATTGGGGCGATAGGGCGAGATCGCGCGGAACCCCAGGGCGCGATAGAGCGCGATCGCCGCCTCCATGCCCGGGACCGTGTCGAGCCGCATGCGCCGGTAGCCGCACGCGCGCGCTTCGCGGAGCGCCGCGCCGGCGAGACCGCGCCCGGCGCCCCGGCCTCGCCAGGCCGGACGCACGTAGAGACGCTTCATCTCGCAGACGTCGGCGGCAAGCGGCCGCACGGCGATGCAACCGGCGGCTTCGCCCCCCTCCTCCGCGAGGAGAAGGCAACCCTCCGGCGCCGCGTAGGCTCCGGGAAGCGAATCCACTTCGCTGGCGAAATCCTGGAAGCCGAGATCGAATCCCAGCGACTCCGCGTATTCGAGGAAGAGGGTCCGCGCGAGAGCAAAGTCCGCCGGCGTGGCCGCGGCGCGGATCCGGACCGGCGTCACGGAAAGAGGGTCGGCACGCTCGCGGTGCAATGGATGAGCGCGCGGCTCGCGCCCGCGTGCTGGAGCAGCGCCATCTTGTCCCCTTCCACGCGCATCTTTCCAGTCAGGATCGCGGCCGCGGCCATCGTGCGGCGCTCGAGAATCTCGCGCCACAAGGAGAAGGGGGCACGGAGCGTGAACCCCGCTTCCGGATTCGTCGGGCCCGGCACGAACTCCGCGCGCTCGCAGCGGCCCCGCGCGAGCGCGAGAAACAGGTAACGCGGGGAGGCGAGCGCGGCGTCGGCCTCGAAGGCGAAGAGAAGGTTTCCGTTTCGGTCGACTCCCCATTTGGCCGCGGCGTTCCGGTATTCCGAGGAGCGGTTCAGCTCCTCCTTCAACGCGGCAGCCCACTCCGGCGTGCCGAACGGGATGGGAGCGCTCACCGGGCCGGCCGGGGTCACCGGGACGGCAGCGCGGCGGGCCGGCGCTCGTCCATCGGCAAAAATCCGGGATTCAACACCGCGTCGGGATCGTAGCGGCGCTTGGCCTGGACGAGAGGCTCCCACATCGCGCCGAAATGCTCGCGCCATTCCTCGGAAGTGAAATCGACGTAGCCCGAGAGATAGCGCTTTCCGCCCATGGCGATCGCGAGGCGGCTCGCGGTATCCAGCATCGGTTTCGCGTCCTCCCAGTACTTGGGAGGGATGGCGGGAAGGATGCCGAAGCCGATCACGTTCTCGCCCGGCGGGCGCATGAAGAGAGGCGACCGGGAAGTGGATCCCTTGGCCGGCCAGAGCAGGACGTGCCCTCCGACCAGGATCGAAGGCGGGAGGTCGGGGAGGATCGCCTCCAGAAGATCGGGCGCGGTTTCCCACGGCATGACGCACTCCGTCCACGCGTGGACATGCTCCCAGGTGCCGCCCCGCTTCCACAGGTCGAACACCGGCTCCAGCCGAGCGAAGAAATCGTACGTGGGGAGGTCGTCGACGTAGAGCATCTCGTAGGGACGGAGCCCCTCCAGAAGCGCCGCGTCGTCCGGCGGCGCGCCCTCATCGAATTCGACCGTTGCGTGGAAGGGATAGAACCATCGCGCGAAAATCTGGCGCTTTCCGGACACCGGCTTGGTTCCCTGCGGCGACGGGGAAGCCCACGATTCCAGATGATCCCACCGACCGGAGTCCATCGCGGCGCGCGCGTCTTCCAGGAAGCGGCGCGCGTCGTC
>JANLXD010000017.1:0-4586 GCA_031364935.1 Candidatus Eiseniibacteriota bacterium | reverse complement strand
GGTCGGATTAATCGGGCTCACGACCCTCTTCTGCCTCTACATGATCGCCCAGCAGTCCTCGATCAATCGCCTGCGCGACCGGATGCTCCAGGACCAGATGGAGCTGGAACAGTCGAGGGGGCGTCTGGCGGAGCTGACCTCGCTCTTCCAGCTCGGGAACAGCCTCCACATGGAGCTGCCGCTGGAGACCATCATCGAGATCACGGTGCGCCGGGTCGCGTCCACGCTCCACTCGCACGACGTCTCCCTCTTCCTGTACGACTCGGACACGAAGACGCTGACGGTCAAAGGATCGTTCGGGCTCGCGCCGCGCGACCCGGAGCCGGAGGTGAGGCTGGGCGAAGGCGCCGTGGGCTGGGCGGCCCGGCACCGCGAGCCAATCATGATGCAGTCGCGGGAGCGCGGCGCCCGCTTCGGGGAATTCTTCGCCACCCACCCCGATGCGGGGTCGGTGCTCGTCCTGCCGATCGCGCTCGAGACCCGCACCCTCGCGGTGATGCAGGTCTGCCGGGCGGTGCGCGCCGAGCCGTTCCGACTGGAGCACCGCGACATCGGCCAGCTCTTCGCGGAGAACGTCGCCTCGGTCCTGGACCGCGCCTGCGTCATGGACCGCCTGCGGCGCACGACGACCACGATCGCGGCCGCGGTGGCGCCGGAAGCCGGGTCCGGCGGCCCCGGTGAATTCCGCGATTCGTTCCTGGGAGCGGCGGCGGCCGAGCTGAAGTCCCCGCTCACTTCGATCGTGGCGTACTCGGAAGTGCTCGACCTGAACGACCGGAAAATGACCCCTTCGATGCGGCACGAGTTCACGGCGCGCCTGCGGAGCGAAGCCCAGCGGCTGATGGCGCTGGTGGACGACGTGCTCGACCTGGTGCGGCTGGACCTGGGGCGCTACCTGCTCGAGCTCCACGTCGCGAACGTGAACGACATCGTCCGGGCGGCCATCGAGACCGTGCGGCTCTCGGCCGACGCGAAGTCGATCGTGTTCGAGTCCTCCCTCGACCAGCGGATTCCGAACCAGCACCTGGATCCCGGGAAGGTCCGCCAGTCGATCGCCAACGTGCTGCGCAATGGAATCCGCTTCTCGCCAATGAAGAGCCACATCCGCGTCGCGACGTCGCTCCGGGACGACGTCGTGGTCGTGGAGATCAAGGACTCGGGGCCGCCGGTGGCGCCCGAATCCTCCGCCGCGGTGTTCGAGCTGGAGAGCGCGAGCGACGAGGGGTCGAAGCGCTGCAAGGACGGGCTCGGCTTCGGGCTTCACCTGGCGAAGCGCTTCGTGGAGCTGCACGGCGGGACGATCAGCGCCGGGACGGATCCCACGGGCGGCGGCGGGGTCTTCTGGATCCGGCTGCCGGGCGGCGAGGACCTCTCGCACGTGATCGTCTCGGATCCCTTCGCGGACGAGCTGGCGAAGCGCTAGACGATCGGCTCGCTCGAGTCCGGTAGATGGCGATCGGGTCCGGGCGCGACCGCTCCGCTCCTTGCGGGGCCGCGGGCGCGGTTGAGCGCGGCCTGCACCATCGCCAGCTCCCCCACGTTCTCCAGCGTCACCATTCCCACCACGTCGCCGCGCTCCGAGATCACGAGGAGTGCCGGGCACTGGCTCTGCTCGATCCGCTGAAAGACGTCCTCCAGGTATTCTCGCGGGTGCGCGACCCCGCAGTTTCGCCGAGCGATCTCCCCCACCATCCGATCCCGTGGTCCGTGCGCCAAGGCCGTGAGCAGGTCCCGCCGCGTCAGGATCCCGAGCGGCGAATCGCCCTCCTTCGCTCCCAGGACCGGAAAGTCCTGCTGATGGCCGTCCAGGAGCAGCTCCACCGCGCGCGTGAGCGGCTCGTCGGCGCGGAGGCTCCGGAAGTCGGTGATCATCGCGCGGGACACGGGCACGCCCGCGAAGGCCGTGCGCATCTGCGCCATGGACGCCTCCTGCCCGGCCGCCAGGAACACGAAGAGGGCGATCAGGAAAAGGTACGGATTCGGCGCCATGACCCCCACCACCGCGAACAGCACCGCGATCCCCTGCCCGATGCCCGCCGCGATCTGGGTGGCGCGCACGTAGTCGAGGCGGGTCGCCAGGAGGGCGCGCAGCACGCGCCCCCCATCCATGGGAAACGCGGGGATCATGTTGAAGAGCACGATGTAGACGTTGATCGCGAAGAGCTGCACCAGGAAGCCGCCCCGGAAATTCAGCTCCAGAAGGCGCGCGGGCGTGATGTGCCACATCAGCGTCATGATCCCGAGCAGGACCGCCGCGATCACGACGTTGACCGCGGGGCCGGCCAGCGCCACCAGGATCTCGTGGCGCGGACGCTCCGGAATCCGCTCCAGGCGCGCCACCCCGCCGATGGGGAGCAGGGTGATGTCGCGCGTCTTGATCCCGTAACGGCGCGCGGTGAGCGCGTGCCCCAGCTCGTGGAGCACGATGCATCCGAACACCGCGAGGATGAACCCCGCGGCCGCGAGCGCCGCGAACACGCCGACCCCGGTGGTCATGTTCTGGACGAAGACCCAGACGATCAGAAGGACGAAAGTCGCGTGGATCCGGATGGGGATCCCCGCGACCTTCGCGATCTGCCAGGACCAGCGCACGTTCGCCCGAAGCGAGCTACGCCCCGGGACTCCCGCCGGCTGCCGGCCCGGTCCCGATATAGCGCGCGAGCCAGGCCCGGACTTCGCGATTCCAGAGGAGCGAGTTCTGCGGCTTCAGGATCCAGTGATTCTCATCGGGGAAGAAGAGGAGCCGCGCGTCCACGCCCTTCGCCTTGTAGACGTTGTAGACTGCGAGCCCCTGGTTGTGGGGCACGCGGTAGTCCCGCTCGCCATGGATCACGAGCATCGGCGACGTGAAGCCGCGCGCGAACCGCGCCGGGTTCCAGCGGTCGATGGCGTCGAGCCGGTCCCAGGGCTCCCCGCCGTAGGCCTGCATGCGTCCCTGTGTCACGTCGCTCCCGTACTCGGCGAGCAGATCGAAGACGCCGGCGTGGTTGACCAGGCAGCGGAAGCGGTCGGTGTGCCCCGCGATCCAGCAGACGAGATAGCCGCCGTAGCTCCCGCCCGCGGCCGCCATGCGCGAGGAGTCGACGAACCCGGTCTCGATCATCGCGTCGGTGGCGTTCATCACGTCGGTGAACGGCTTGTCGCCGTGCCCTCCCTGGATGCACGCCGCGAACTCCTGGCCCCACGACGTCGAGCCGTGGAAGTTCACGGCCGCGACCACGTAGCCCGGGGCCGCGAAGGCCTGGAGGTTCCAGCGGAAGTGGAAGCTGTCCGCGCTGATCCCGTGCGGGCCGCCATGGATCACCTGGATCAGGGGCCACTTCGTCGCGGGGTCGAATCCAGGCGGCAGCACCACGAACATCTGCACTCGCTTCCCGTCCGCGCCGTCGAACTCCATCTCCCGCACCTCGCCCCACGCGATGTCAGCGAGAAGCGCCGCGTTGAACGAGGAGTGCCGCCGGAAATCGCTGCCGTCAGGTCGGCAGGAGGCGACTTCCGCGGGCTGGGAAACGGTCTGGAGCGTGAAGGTGACGCGCCCGAAGGGCTCGGCTCCGCCGGCTCCCCCGGTGCGAAGCCCGCTGACCGATCCCCCCTCGACGATGCAGCGCGGCGCCGTCCCGTCGGCCGGGAGCGCGAACAGGGAAACCCGTCCGCGGTCCTCGCACTCGAGGATGAGCGTGCCGTCCGGGGCGAATTCCCAGGCGACCGGCGAGCGGTCCCACGCCTCGACCACGGTCTTGTGCGTGCCGACCTGGCGGTCGTAGCGCATCAGGCGCACGCGGTCCGCGTAGAAGAAGTGATCTTTCTGTACGCCGTAGAGGATCGAGCGGCCGTCGGGCGAGTAGCGCGGCCGGTAGGTGTCCGCCGGATACCCCTCGGGAATCCCCTCGGGCGTCAGGCAGCGCACGGACTTCTCGCCCGACGTGGGGACGGTATAGAGCGCCCAGCGGAGGAGGTGATGCGGCGGGCGGCTCGAGTTGGCGACGAACGCGATCTCCGATCCGTCTGGGGCGATGTCGTACTGCCCGGACGGGTCCATGAAGTCGAACCACCCCGTGCCCTCGGGCGTGAGGTCGGTCAGCTTCCTGGTCTCGAGATCCAGCACGAAGAGGTGCGGCGTCTCGCCTCCCGTGAGCCAGCGGTCCCAGTATCGGTAGAGACGATCCTCGGTCACGTGCGCCTTGACCGGATCCTTGCCCCGCTTCTCGAGCAGCTCCTTGGTCCCCTGGGGCGTCGGCGCATCGCGGAGAAGCTGGGCCCCGAAGACGACGCGGCGCCCGTCGGGAAGCCAGCGCGGATCGAAGACGCCCAGCGGCATGTCGGTGAGGCGCTCCGGCTCGCCGCCGTCCAGCGGCATGAGGTACGCCTGGGGGCGCTCGTCGCCCTGGCTGCGCGTGAACAGGAGGCGCATGCCGTCGGGCGAGTAGGAGGGATCGCCGCACGAGGCGTCCTCGGACGTCAGCGGCCGCGGCTCGCTGGACTTGGGAGACTCGCCAGCCCCGGGCGCGGCCGGCAGAAGCCAGAGGCGCGTCCGGCCGCGGTTTTTCTCCACGTCGTACGAAGTGACCGGCACGACGATCGCGCCT
>JANLXD010000559.1:0-2594 GCA_031364935.1 Candidatus Eiseniibacteriota bacterium | reverse complement strand
GTGCCTCGCGCCGCGCGGAGAGGTCGGGGCCCCGTGCGGCGCTCCGTCCGGATTGAAGTGGCCTCCCGCAGACGAAGCGTCGGGCGCGCTGCAGTCCCCTTTCTCATGCACGTGGAAGCCGTGCTTCCCGGGGGACAAGCCGCCGATCTTCGCCACCACGCGCACGCCCCCGTCCACCTTGTAGAACCGAACTTCTCCGTTCGCCCTGTTTCCCTGCGTCGGCCCGATGCCGGCCTTCAGATAGTCGCCGCCACACCCGGCCGCCAGCCATCCCATCGCGGCCACGGCCAGGAGCGGCATGAACCGGACTTTGAATCGTTGCGGAACCACAGTGCCTCCTTGCGATGGGGCGTCGCCCCGAGTCATCCGTCGCCGTGATCACGGCGGAGCGATGATCCATCCTGGCCGCCGTCGCGTCCAGTGCGCATCACTTCTTCGCGCGCGATGAGATAGTCGAGGATCCCCAGCGCGAACACGTTCAGGGCCAGCCAGACCACGCCCATGAGCTGCGCCTGGTAGAAGACGAAGAACTGGGTCACGAAGACGGTGACGCGAACGGAGCGGCGAAAGAGCCGATAGGCCGCGGCGCGCGAGCGAAAGAGGCAGAAGAGGCCCGCGACCACGAGAAGCGTGCTCACCAGGCTCGAGACGATCTCCCCCCAGCTCGCGAATCCAATGTCGAGGTGGATCTGCGAGGCCGCGCTCCCGCCCGCGATCGGAAGGCCGCGCGCGGACGAGAGGGCCCACGCCAGCCCGCCGAACGACTGGGCCACGAGAATCGCCGCCAGCAGCCGCGGAAACCGGGGGCTCGAGAGGATCCGCTCGATTGAGGGGACCATGCGGTGCCGCAGCCTTTCGAGCAGGCCGGGAGGGGGCGCCGGCACGGTGGTCAGCTTCTCGAGGAAGCCCCGCGCCACCAGGACGCGGGGATCGGTCGGATCGCATCGGTCGAGGAGCGCGGTCGCCTGGGCCTTCTCGTCGGGGTCCAGATCCTCCATGGCCATGTCCTTCATCAGCGTGATCGCGTTCGCGAGGCACTCGTCGTGAGTGAGGGCGCGCCGGGCGAGAAGCGCGCGAAGGGAGAGGAAGATCGCGACGAAGACAAAGTAGATGAGCGCGATCGCGGGGCGGTAGAAGTAGTCGCTGTCCCGCGTGAGGAATTTTCCCAGCTCGTCGATGAAGATGCCGAATCCCGCCCCGCCCAGGAGGGCGGCGAAGGGACGCGTCCGACGACCGATCGAGACCAGAAGAAGGAGGAGCGCCGCCGCCATGATAAGCCCGCCCCACAGCATGTGCGCGATGTGGAGATGGCGCCCGCCGATCTGGGGGTAGCCGGTCGCGGCGAGGAGGGCCCGAATGAAGAGAAGGGTGGCCACGGCCGCGACGAAGAACCGCTCCGCGTTTCGTCCGGCCTCGGCGTCGCGGACGACGAAGGGGAGGCGGCGGACCGCTACCGTTTCCCGTCCGGTGCGGTGCGTCGGCTTCGTCCGGCGGTCGGTCGCGCTCATGGCCGGCAGAGAATGCCACTCCGCGTCATGCCGCGGATAGTACGTCCAGTTTCTCCAGAGCCGCGAGCAGCGCCTGGAGCACGGCGTCCATGGCGGCGAACGTCTCTCCGTCCGGATTCGGGCGCGTGATGTCGATGGTCACGCGCCCCGGACCACCCGCCGTCAGACTCTCCAGCCCCGCCTGGAACCCCGGGGCGCGCTCCCGAAGGGCCGAGAGAGCGGCGCGCACGGAAGGATCGGACGCGAGCGAGCGACCCGCGGAAGCGTCGCTCGCCTTGACCAGGAAGCTCCGGTCGAACGCCTCGTCTCCTGTCGTGATCGGATCCGACGCGATGTAGCGGATCCGCTCGAGCAGCGCATCGCCGACGGGCGCGGCCGCGGGTGCGCCGGCGGCGACCCCGCGGGACGACGTCGAGGCCCGGATGGCGACGGTGAGCACCGGGAGCATGAAGGATTTCGAGAAGAGAGAGCGCGAGGCGGCCCCTCCCGGCAGGATTTGGAACTGGAAGTCGCGGCGAAGCACGACGCCGGCGGCCAGACGGTAGGAGGATGCGGAGCCCTTGGCGCGCTCCTGGGTCAGGACCGCCTCGAGGCCCCCGAGGCCGGAGACGCGATACGCGACGCGCAGCCCCCCTTCCCAGCCAGATGGGGTGCCCCTCAACGGGCGATCTTCCACCTGCCCCCCCGCTCGGGCCGCGAACGCGGCAAAGGACGCGCGGAGCGCCGCCGTGCGCCGTCTCTGGCTCACGATCGCGTTCGCGATTGTGTAGAAGAAAAGCGCGCCCACCGCGATCATCCGCAATGGAGCCGGATCTGCGTGAAAGCCGGGGAGCACGCGCCGCAAGGCGCCGGGGATGAAGGTCAGGGCCACGCACGCGACCAACGCGAGCGGGATGAGCGCGCGAGCGAGCGAAGCCACGCCGCTCGATTCGGTCTCGATGGGACGGTAGGATGGTGAGATGGTCGGATTGGACATCTTGGAATTATCGGCGCGATTGGCCCGATCTGAACCGCGTCGTTAAACGTACCGCCGCGCGGTGTCGCGACGCTCGTCGCACCGCCGGAGCGCCGGCCTCGGCGCGCTCA
>JANLXD010000551.1:0-12509 GCA_031364935.1 Candidatus Eiseniibacteriota bacterium | reverse complement strand
GCTGCCGCGCACCTCGACGCCACCGCCGACCGCGACCACGTCCCCCTTCACGCGGCCGAGAACCGTCACGTCGCCGCCCATGGCGACCACGTTCCCCTCCACGACCTTGCCCGCGGGAATCGTGATGTCCTCGCCGAAGCGGACGAGGTCATTCGAGTCCGAGTCCTCGCCCGTATCCGGCGGCTCGGGCACATCGGGGCTATCCGGCACGTCCGGAGGCTCGGGCGCCGCTTCCGGCACCGCGCTCTCGTCGCGAGCCGCGGGGGTGCGCGCGGCGCGCCTCCCCTTCGACTCTTCGACGACGCGCACCTTGAAGCCGGACTCTTCGCGCGTCGTGTCGGCGGCGGGGCGCGCGGCAGGGCGCGCGGGGGCGGCCAGCACCGCGCCTACATTCCATCCCGCCGTGACCAGAATCAGGACGAGGGCGAGCAGGTTGAAGCGGCGCGGAGCACGAAGGCTCGATGCAGTCCGCGCCCGAGAATCAGAGCGCCAGGCACGCATGGCCGATACCCCTTTCATGGCTTCGGGGTCGCAGGATCCAGTAGATCGCGACTCCCAGGGTGAGAAGAAGGACGCCCGCCACCTGAGCGTCCGGCGACTGGAGCACGACGAGCGCCGCGCGCGGCAACGCCGCGAGCGTATGGAAGGCGAGCCAGACCTGGCGCGCCATGGGTCCGTAGAACAGAACTTCGGCCGCGAGCTGCTTCGGGATCGCGACCAGGAAATCGATCGTGCTGGCCACCGTGTGCGCGAGCGCCGAGCCCGCGGAGGGGAGCCCGAAGTGCGCCGCGAGCCGCGGGTAGAGAGCCAGGAGCCCGATCGTCACCGCGAACGACGCGGCCAGCGAGGCCGCGCCCGCCCGGCGCACGAAGGCCCGGATGCGAGCCGGACGCGTGACGGCCGCCACGACCCGGCCTTCCAGCCAGGCCGGCGCCTCGATCGCCGGAAGGCGCGCGGCCCAGACCGCGATCGCCCGGTGCTCCTCGAGCCGGGCGCGGCAGCCGTCGCACTCCTCGATGTGGCTCTGGAGCGCGCGCGCCACCGCGGGATGGATCGCTCCATCCACGAGGGCGGTCAGCTCCCGCCGGCAGTCGTCGCAGCTCAGGTTGGTTTTCACGGCTTCGTTCCTCTCACGTTCAACTTCCGCCGCAGATTCTCGTGCGCCCGATGGAGCCGCACCTTCACGGTCCCGAGCGGGATCTCCAGCGTCTCCGCGATCTCCTCGTACGAGAGATCCTCCCGGTATCGGAGGTGCAGGATCGCGCGGTAGTGCTCGGGCAGCTCGCCCACGAGGGCCTGAAATCGCTCCTCGGCCCACTCCACGCGAATCCCCTCGTCCGGCGCCGGGCCCGTGTCCACCGCCTCGATCGCCGGCCCGTCCTCGTCGGACAGGTCCTCCAGCGCCAGGGGCCGCCGCTTGCGCCTGCGGATCAGATCCAGCGCCAGGTTGGACGCGATCTTGAAGAGCCAGGATCGGAGCGGACGCTCCGGGTCGTAGGTGTGGAGGGACCGGAGCACCCGGATGAATGTCTCCTGCGCCACCTCCGCCGCGTCGTCGGCGTTCCCGGTGATCCGCCAGGCCAGATTCACGACCGGCGTCTGGTAGGCCCGGACCAGCTCCCGATAGGCCCGCTCGTCCTTGGCCAGACACCGCCGGACCAGCTCCCGGTCATCGCCGGCCACTAGCGTCGACTCATCGCGGGAGCGTCACGTTCTCTACGGATCGTGGAACCGCCAAGTTTCGTCGAAACAGGGTCATCGGGGGTTCCCGGGGGTCGTCCCCGGGACAGTCGGGGAACCCGGCGGCGCACCGTAGGCGGCGCTTCCGAGCCCCGTCAAGGCTTTTCCCTTGATCGCATGCGCCCACCACCGTAGCGTCCGGGCACGATGACGGAAATCGAATCAATATTTGCGCGCGAAATCCTCGACTCCCGGGGGCAGCCGACTCTGGAGGTGGACGTGTCGTTGAGCGGGGGAGCGGTCGGGCGGGCCGCGGTTCCCTCCGGAGCGTCCACCGGCTCCCGGGAAGCCCTGGAGCTCCGGGACGGCGACGCAAAGCGGTATCTCGGCAAGGGCGTCTCCCGCGCCGTCCAGAACGTGAACGAGGCCATCGCCCCGCACGTGGTCGGCCAGGACGCCGCCGATCAGGCGGGGATCGATTCGATCCTGATCGAGCGGGACGGAACCCCGACCAAGAAGAACCTGGGAGCGAACGCGATCCTGGGCGTGTCGCTCGCGTGCGCCCGGGCCGCCGCCGACGCGCACCAGCTTCCCTTCTACCGGTATCTAGGGGGAGCCGGAGCGCGGACGCTCCCCGTGCCGATGATGAACGTCATCAACGGCGGCGCGCACGCGGACAACAATCTCGACATCCAGGAGTTCATGATCGTCCCCGTGGGCGCCCCCACGTTCCGGGAGGCGCTCCGGTTCGGGTCCGAGGTATTCCACACGCTGAAGAAGCTGCTTCACGAAAAGGGGCTCGTCACGGCGGTGGGCGACGAGGGCGGCTTCGCGCCGAACTTGAAGAGCAACGCCGAGGCGCTCGACTTTCTGATGACGGCGATCCAGAAGGCGGGATACCGGCCGGGCGTCGACGTGGCGCTGGCGCTGGACGTGGCCGCATCGGAGCTTTTTGAAAAGGGCACGTACTCGCTCGACGGAAAGCGCGGCCTCGACTCGGGCGCCATGATCGCCTACTTGAAGGGACTGGCCGCGCGCTATCCCATCGTGTCGATCGAGGACGGTCTGGCCGAAGGCGACTGGGAGGGCTGGCGCCAACTCACGCGCGAGCTGGGCGGCACCGTGCAGGTGGTCGGCGACGACGTCTTCGTCACCAACCCCGAAATACTGAAGCGCGGGATCGAGGAGGGAGTGGCGAACTCGATTCTCGTGAAGCTGAACCAGATCGGGACCGTCACCGAGACCTTGGACGCGATCGAGATGGCGAAGCGCGCCGCCTACACGACCGTCATCTCGCACCGTTCCGGCGAGACCGAGGACACCTCGATCGCCGATCTCGCGGTGGCGGTGAACGCGGGTCAGATCAAGACCGGCTCGCTCTCGCGGAGCGACCGGGTCGCCAAGTACAACCAACTCCTCCGAATCGAGGAGCAGCTAGCCGACGCCGCGCGCTACCCCGGCCCCGAGGCATTCCGCCGCGCGGGCACGGGGGCGGGCGCGGTGCCGGCCGAGGCGTAGAGCATGCTCCGATCCCCGTACCAGAGTCCCGACCGGCCGCCGCGGCGCGAGCGCTCCAAGAAATTCCTCCGCCTGCCGCCTCCGGAGAAACGCGGCGTCCACCGCGGCCTCTGGCTCCTCGCGCTGGTGCTCCTGGGGTATCTCGCCTGGTCGTTCGTGGGGAGCGACACGGGACTGATCCGCGCCGCGGCCCTGAGGCGGGAGACCCGCGCGCTCGAGAAGCGGAAGATTGAGTTGGCGGGCCGCGTCGAGACGCTGGAGGAAAGGCGGAAGCAGCAGGCGCGCGATCCCCTCCTGGAGGAGCGCGTGGCCCGCGAGCGCTTCCACTTGGTCAAGAAGGACGAGATCATCTACCGCTACAAGGACCCCGAAGCCGACTCCACCCGCTAGCGCGCTTCAGGCGGCCGGGACGCGGCCACTCGTCGTTTCGGTGAATCGGTCGAGGCCCATCGCCTTGAGGATCGCACGAAAGCGGGGCTCGCCGCGCAGCGGATCGAGGCGGGGCGCCACGCCCAGCCAGATCATTCCGAGGTCTCTCGACTGCAAGGCCCGGTCCAGCGTGTCCAGCGCCCGCTCCGTCTCTCCCAGACCGGTTCGGATCGCCGCCAGCGAATAGTGCGACACGTAGCGCGTGCGCGACGCCTCCTCCAGCTCCGCCAGGATTCGGCGCGCCTCCTCGACGCGCCCGGACACCGCGAACGCGTGGGCCAGGAGCGCCTTGGCCGACAGCTCCGTCGGAAGGAGCGCGTGGGCGCGCTCGTAGCTCTCGATCGCCTCCGCGTACCGCCGCTGCTCCTCGTAGGCCCCGCCGAGGGCGCGCCAGGCGGGAGCGAACGTGGGATCCAGCTCCAGCGTGCGCCGCTGCTGCTCCGCGGCTTCCCCGTAGCGGCGCGCGTAGAAAAGGTGGATGCCGGCCGACGTGCTCACGTTGATCGAGAGCGGGTCGAGCTCCTTCGCGCGCCGCGACTCGGCCAGCGCCTCCTCGTGCCGCCCCGTGATAGTGAGGACGTCCGCGTACCAGTGGTGCGCCGAGGCGTTGTTGGGATCGAGCTGGACGGCGCGCCGAAATGCCGCTTCCGCCCCGCTCCAGTCCCAGTGCGCGTCGCTCCTGAGCGCCCCGAGCGACACGTACGCGTCGGAAAGGGAATCGTCCAGCTCGAGCGCGCGCGCGATGGCGGCCTCCGCCCTCGGGAAGGCCTCCGAGGGGTCGACGTAGTGGTAGGCGGCCATCGTCATGTAGGCGTCGGCGATCCCCGAATGCGCCGGCGCGTAGTCCGGGTCGCGGGCGATGGACCGCTCGAAGCTCTGGATGGCGCGCCGCGCGGCCGCCTCGTTCCGCCGGTTCCAATGGAAGCGCCCGCGTAGGTACTCCTCGTAGGCCACGGGATCGACGCGGCGCGGATTCCCGAGGCGGGCCCGCTCCTCGTGCGTGACCTGCACCCGGATCTCGTCGGCGATGGCGCGCGCCACCTCGGATTGGAGCGCGAGAACGTCGTGGGATTCCCGCTCGTAGCTCCGCGCCCAGAGATGGCGGTCGGTCCGCGCGTCGATGAGCTGGGCGGTCACGCGCACCCGGTCCGCCGAGCGGGTGACGGAGCCCTCCACGACAGCGTCCACTTCGAGGGTGCGCGCGATCTCGGGAAGCGACAGCGTGGTGCCCCGGAAGCGCATGACCGACGTGCGGGAGACGACGCGCAGGGCGCGGACCTGGGCCAGGGTGGCGATCAGGGCCTCGGTCATGCCGTCCACGAAGAACTCCTGCTCGGGGAGGCCCGTCAGATTCGCGAGCGGAAGCACGGCGATCGAGGCGATGGCTTCCCCGGCGGCGCGAGGTTGGCTCCCCGCTGGGGCTCGCTCGGGGGCACGACCGGTGCGGAGCGAAACGGCCACCTGCCCCGCCGAGGCCGGCCGCCGGCTGGGATCGCGCTCGATCAGGGCGTGGATCAGGCGCGAGCACTCCTCGGAAAGCGAGGGCTCCCACTCGCGCGGCGGCCGGACCGGCGCGTTCAGGATCTCGTTGATGAGCGCCGTCGCGGGCTCGGCGTCGAAGGGGCGCCGGCCGGTCGTCATCTCGTAGAGCACCACGCCCAGGGAATAAAGGTCGGCGCGCGCGTCCGTCGCGCGTCCCAGGAGCTGCTCGGGGGCCATGTAGGGCAGGGTGCCCACGATCGCGCCGCTCAGCACGTCGGCGGTGCTCTCGGTGCTGGCCGCGGCCGAGGGACGGTAGAGCGCGAGCCCGAAATCGAGGAGCTTCAGCCGGCCGTGCTCGTCGATCATGACGTTGCCCGGCTTCAGGTCGCGATGGATCACCCCGCGCTCGTGCGCCGCCTCGAGGGCGTCGGCGATCTCGGCCCCGTAGCCCCGGGCCACCTCTTCCGAAAGCCGCCCGCGCGCGAGGCGCGAGGCGAGCGTCTCGCCGGCCACCAGCTCCATCACGATGAAGTCGACGCCTTCGGCGGACTCCACGTCGTAGATGGTGCTGATGCCGGGATGCTGGAGCTGGGAAAGGGTGCGCGCCTCGCGCCGCAGGCGGTCGCGGGCGTCGGGGTCCGCGCCGTCGTCGGATCGGAGGATTTTCAGCGCGACGTCGCGCTCCAGCCGCTCGTCACGCGCGCGGAACACCTCCCCGATGCCGCCCGTGCCGAGCGGCCCGAGAATCCGGTAGCGCTGGAGCGCGCGCCCGGCCGCCAGATCGCCTTTATTTCCCGATAACTCCACAGTTCCCCCGGGGCTTTCCCCTTTGGATGCGCGCAGCGTCCTGCGAGGAAACCACTTTACACGAGGGCGTCGTTCGGAGAGTATTTCCCTGCGGGGTGGAGCAGCCTGGTAGCTCGTCGGGCTCATAACCCGAAGGTCAGAGGTTCAAATCCTCTCCCCGCAACCAATTTCGAGAAGGGTCGGGGGCTTTCCCTCGACCCTTCTCGCTATTTCGGGGCGGGACGCGTGGAGCCTGTGCGGCCGGCGCGCCCCTACCGCGCCTGGGCCAGGTCGGTCAGCGTGCGCGTGACCGCCTCCCCTTCCCGGGCGCGCAGGCCCAGGCAGTCGCGGGTCCCTTCCGACACTTTCGCGAACATCGCCTGGGTACCCGGAGGACTGTGCTTGGGCTCGGCGAAGAACGCCTCGGCCGATTTGAGGCGCGACTCGGAGCAGCCGCCGGACGCGATCGGGATGTACATCGCGTACTCCGGAGGCATCTTCTTCACCACTTCGTCGTAGTGCGTCCGCCACCACTCCCAGGCGGCGTCCCGATTGGCCGGCTCCTCGGCCATCATTTCGGGGATCCAGAACAGCTCGTGAGGCCGGAGCGGCCCCTTCAGGTCGTAGTCCAGCGCGCGGCGCCGCAGCTCAGGGGCCCTGAATTTGCCCAGGGCTTTCAGAAACGACTCGCGGTCGGTGGGCGCGGTGGCGCTCTCGAAGCGGCCGCGATACTCCTCGAAGAGGGTCGAGTCGCCGCGAATCGCCGAGAGCTTGACCGCCTCGCTCACTAGCGAAGGATCGATGGAGCCGCGGTCCTTCCGGAACGACCGCGCCAGCGATTCCGCGTGGGCAAGCACCTCCTCGTCCTTTCCCTCCTCCCCCAGCCAGCCGTAGAGCGTCGGCCGCACCAGGGAAATGGCCTCGTCTTCCCTCGGCGCGCGATCCAGCCCGAAACGCTTCATGGCCGGCCCCAGCACGCGCCGGACGTAGGCGGCGAAGAGGTTTTCGTTCTCCTCCGTCAGAAACGCTTCCTTGGCCTCGCCCAGACCCGACGCGAGGGACGAGATGACCAGCGGGTTTGCGTCGCCGGAGAAGCCGGCCAGGATGCGGAGATACTGGTCACCGTGGATCGTGCCCGCCCGGAGAAGGGCGGCCGCGTTCTGGATGAATCCGATCCGCTCGCGCGCGGTGAGCGCCGTGGGCGCGACGGCGACCAGGCGGTCCAGCGTGGCCTGGTCGACGCTCCAGCGGTAGTAGCCCGCCTCATCGGCGTTGGGATGGATCCACTCTGGCTTGCCGCCCCCCGGGAGCTTCACCGTCATGCGCTCCTTGTCGAGCAGCACCGTGAGCGACCGCGGCTTTCCCTTCGCCACCCACGTGAGCGTCACCGGGATCTTCCAGAGCACCGGCGGCGCCGTGACGCCGTAGTTCAAGAAGCGCCGCTGCGAGAGCTCCACCGAGCCTTCGCGCTTGAGCTCCGCGTGCACCAGCGGCACGCCCCCCTGGTCGAGAAAGCTCGCCAGCACGCCAGGCACGTCCTTGCCGGACGCCCGGCCCAGCGCGTTCCACAGATCGCTCCCCTCCGCGCTCCCGAAGGCGTGGGCCTGGAGATACGCGACGACCCCCTTCCGGAAGACCTCGGGGCCGATCCACCGCTCCGTCATGCCCAGAACCGATTGCCCTTTCTTGTAGGCGAGCGCGTCGGCCGCCTCGAACAGGCTCTCCATGTTCAGGACCGGCCGCCGGATCGCGCGCGTGGCGAGCTGGGCGTCGATGTTGAACGCCTCATCCACTTCGGCGAGGGCGCGGAGCCGGATGAGATACTCCGGGAAGACCTCGTCCGCGGTCCGATTCCCCATCCATTCGGCGAACGACTCGTTCAGCCAGAGGTCGTCCCACCACTTCATCGTGACGTAGTCCCCAAACCACATGTGTGCGATCTCGTGCGCGGTGAACACAGCGAACGTCCGCCGATTCTCCGCGCTCATGGTCTTCTCGTCGAAGAGAATGAAGCGATCCCCGTAGGTGATGGCGCCGGGATTCTCCATCGCGCCCGGCGCGAATTCGGGGATCGCGATCAGGTCCAGCTTCTCGTAGGGATACGGGATTCCGAACCAGTGCTCGAGCGCCTCGAAGAGAGGTGGCGTCATCGCGACCGCGGTCTTCGTCAGCTCCTTCGAGCCCTTCGTGACAACCACGCGCCCCGGCACGCGAAGTCCCGGAATGGGGACGAACTCCAGCGGCCCGGTCGCGATCGCGAGCAGGTAGGAAGGAAGGGGCTTCGTCGTCGCGAAAACGAGAGTCTTCTGCCTTCCCTCCGCCGTCTCCTTCTCCACCGGCGTGTTCGAAACGCCCTCGTGCCCCGACGGGATCGTCAGCGTGAGGCGATAGGGAAACTTGAACGCGGGCTCGTCCCAGCACGGGAAGGCGCGCCGCGCGTCGATCGCCTCGAACTGCGTGAAGGCATACCAGCGGCCGCCGCTCTCGAGCCGGTAGAGCGAAGAGGCGCGCCGGTCGAAATCGTTGGTGAAATCGATCGTGAGCGTGTAGGCGCCCGGCTCGATCGGAGCGGACGCCGTCGCGGTGACGATCCCCTTCACGTCAGGGCCGGCGGCCAGCGACACCCTCCCGCCGGCGCCCTTCAGCTCCACGCGCTTCAGCTCCATCTCCTGGGCGTGAAACCGGATCGCATCGGTGCGCTTCTGGACGGTGATCTGGACCTGGACGGTGCCGGAATAGTCGGGCTTGTCCGCGTCCAGGTTCAGATGGATCGCCTCGAACGTCGGGATGACGTCCGTGGGGAGCCGGGTTTCGTCGGCGAGGGAAGGTGTCGCGAATGGCAGGGCGGCCAGGAGAGCGGCCACGAGGGTCGTTCGAACCTTCATGAGGGGATCTCCTTCGCGTATCCTGACACCGACGTGAGCCCGCACAATCCGATCATCCTGTTCCTGCTCTTCGTGGTCCTCATGCTCGCGCCGCTCTGGCTTCTCGGCTGCTGAGCGGGGAGCGCCGTGGAAAGTGCATAGCGGCCGAGCGCTACGCGAAAAGCGGAAGCGAAAAAATCAATCCGTCTGGCGAGGTCGCCTTCGCTCGCTTCGCTCGCTCGGCTCAAATCGCCCGACGGATTGTTTTTTCGCTCCCTCTACCCACATCGGGCTCCACCCACCCACTTCAGCAGCTCGGAGCCGAGGACCGAGACCCCGGAGTGTTGCTCCCCGCGCGCCAAAAACGCGTAGCGCCAGGCTGCCATGCACTCTCCACGGCGCACGACCTCTACGCTTCGACAGTGGTCCAGGTTCCCGTCTGATCGCTGAGTCTGGCCGCGTCCAGCGCCTTCTGGATCTCTACCCCCTCGGCGAACGTGGGGCTGATCGGCGCCCCCTCTACGATTGCGTCCCGCAGCCTCGCGACCATCGCGCGGAACGGCGCGAGCAGCGGCATCTCGGGGGTCTCCGGAAGGTCCACGTCCGCCGGAATCGGAATCGCCTCGAACGCCGTCTCGCCCGTCCGTCGGCCGATCTTCCGCGCTCCCTCGATCGCCACCGCGTCGTCGGAGCCGAACGCCTCGATGCTCTCCCGCCGCGCGCGGCTCCCGCCGAACATATCGACGACCGCGGTCGCGCCCGCCTCCAGCTCGAGGAACAGCGTGAAGCAGTCGTCCGCGGTGATGGCCTGGTGCGCAGGGCTCACCCCCGGCGCGGTAGCGGCGAGGGTGCGCAGGCGGCAGAAGACGCGGCGCACCGGCCCGCCCCAGTGCATCAGGGCGTCCACGTGGTGCGAGCCGAGCGCCCCGAGGAACCCGCCGCCGCGCTGGCGGTCGGCGAGCCAGGTGATCCGGCGCGCCGGATCGCGAGCCCATCCGGGCAACCGGTCCTGGATGGCGAAGTGCTCCAGGCGGCCCAGCTTCCCCTGCTGGATCATCCGGCTCAGGGTGGCGCGCGCCGGCATGTAGCGGAACTCGTGGTTCACCGCATTCACGACCCCTTGCGTCTTCGCCAGGGCCGCGAGCTCCTTCGCCTGCGGCACGTTCATCGCGAACGGCTTCTCGCAGAGCACGTGGCGCTTCCGCTCGAGCGCGGCGCGCGCGATCGGGTAGTGGAGATCGACCGGCGTGGCGATGCTCACCAGGTCGGCCTCGACCTCCTCCAGCATCTTCTTCCAGTCGTCGGTGGCGTAGTCGACGCCAAGCGCCGCGGCGGCTTCGCGCGCGGTCGCCGCGTGCCCGCTCGCGATCCCCACGATCTTGAAATCGGGATGCGAGGCGAACCCCGGCGCGTGCACCTTGGCGCCGAAGCCCGCGCCGACGATGAGGACCCGGATGGGAGTGGCTGTGGGAGGCATTGGCCGGGAATTGTACCCTACCGGCCCAACTTCTCGCTTGCGCCCGGGCCGCGGCCCGATGGAACGTGGCGTCCGCCATGAACCCCGATCCGATTCCTACGGCTCCACCGGCCCCCGGCTTTCTGTGGGGCGCGGCCACCTCGGCGCACCAGATCGAAGGAGGAAACGACAGGAACGACTGGTGGGACTGGGAGCAGATCCCCCGAAAGATCCGCGGCGGCGTCTGCTCGGGCTCGGCGTGCCTCGGCTGGGACCGATACGAGGAGGACCTGGATCTCCTCCGCGATCTCGGCCTGAACGCGTACCGCTTCTCGGTGGAATGGAGCCGCATCGAGCCGGAGCCTGGCCGCTACGACGAAGGCCCGCTCCTCCACTATCGCCGCGTGCTCGAGGCGTGCCGCGCGCGGGCCATCGTTCCCATGGTCACGCTCCATCACTTCACGAATCCGCGCTGGTTCGCGGCGCTGGGCGGGTGGGAGGAGCGCCGGAACCTTCCCCACTTCGAGCGCTTCGCCCGCACGATCGGCGAGCGGTATGGCGACTTGGTGGACTACTGGATCACGGTCAACGAGCCCGAGGTATACGGCTTCTACGCCTACGCGAGCGGGATGTGGCCGCCGGGCGTTACCGACCGATCCCGCGCGCTCCAGGTGATCGCGAACATGCTCGAGGCGCACGCTCTCGCCTCGCGCGCGCTGCGCGACGCGGACCGCACCGACGCCGACGGTGACGGGCGCGCCACGTGGATCGGCGCCGCGAAGCACTGGGTGATCCTCGATCCGAAGCGCTGGTGGTGGCCCCCCGACCGTCTGGCCGCGGCCCTGCAGCACCGCGTGTTCAACGTGGCGGTGACGCGCGCCCTCGCAGGCGGACCGATCGACCTCACCATTCCCGGAGCGAAGCCCGCGCGCCGGGACGGAGAGCTGATGCGGGGAAGCTCCGACTTTCTGGGGCTCAACTACTACACGCGCTGGCTCGTGGCGCTGGCGGGCAAGGACCCGCGAAGCCCGCGCCCCGGCGTCTCCGTGAACGACCTGGGGTGGGAGGTCTACCCGGAGGGATTGGAGCGCGCGCTCCGCGAGGTCTCGCGATTCGGCTTGCCGATCATCGTGACCGAAAACGGAATCGCCGACGCGTCCGATCGCTTGAGGCCCGAGTTCATCCGCAGAAGCCTCGCCGCGCTCGAGCGCGCGCGCCGCGCGGGCGTGGACGTGCGCGGCTACTTTCACTGGTCTCTACTCGACAATTTCGAATGGGCCGACGGACACGACGGGCGCTTCGGCCTCTACGCCGTCGACTTCGACCACCCGGAACAGCCACGGGTAAAACGTGGCAGCGCGGGGGTGTTTACCGACGAAATTGCCCGATACGGACGCACGAAATAGACAGATGCACGGGTCGTTACTAGGCCGGTATTAGAAAGCCCCCAATGGGTTAGGTGGCACGGGTATTGCGGGTTAAAGAACGCGGTTAGCAATCTGCTACCCCAATTCCCGGAAAGGGACCCCAAGTGAGACGATTAATGATCCTCGCGGCGTTACTGACGCCGCTGCTGGCGAGTGCGCTCCCGAGTCAGGTCAATGCCGCGAATGCCGACATCTCCATTCGAATCGGAGATCGATATCGAGGCGACCGCCTGGCGTTCAGAGAGCGCCCTCGGATGGTGGTCGTGCCCAACACGCGCGTCTACTACGTCCAGGATTCTTCGGACAGGGACGTGTATCAGTACGGCCGCTTCTACTATGCGAATGAAGGCGGCCGCTGGTACCGCGCCCGGAACTATCGTGGTCCGTGGATCTATGTTCGTGCCCGTAACGTCCCCCGCCAGATTTACGCGGTCCCCGCGGATTACCGCAGGGGCGGATGGCGCGGCGACTACAACTACTGGCAGAACCGCGACTACGATCGCGACTGGAACAACGGGGACCGCGCGAACCGCGGCGACCGCACGGACCGGAACGACCCCCGTGACGGCAGAGACCGCTCGGGTGACAACGACCGCAGGGATCGTGGATACGGCCGGGGCAACTAGCCGACCGTTTGATCCTGATTGCTGAGGCGGGGCCTTCTCGGCCCCGCTTTTTTTTTGGCCGTCCGGGGTGGGACCCCGGAGGCTCACTGTGCACCTGGGAGCCCTGGCGGCGAGGCGAATGGGGTATCCCCGCCGGCTAGGCTACGCTTGTATTCGCTCTAACTTGCGTCTTTCAAATGGGTTGCCTTGGGGACCCCCGCGCGGGGCCTGGCATGGACGTTGCTTCACTCTCAGACATCGG
>JANLXD010000487.1:0-2598 GCA_031364935.1 Candidatus Eiseniibacteriota bacterium | reverse complement strand
GGCACGCCGGCGCCGCTCCTGACGCTTAGGGGTGCACGTCCGCGCAAGCCTTCAGGCTGAAGTCCGACGCCAATCGCACCGAAACCGAATTGATCTCATCCAGATCGTCGTCGAGCTTTTTCGCGAAGACGGCCCGGCCCTGTGAACCCCCGACGTAGCGGCTGATGACATCGTCCGCGGAGTAGGGTTCCAGCTCGCAGGTGTGGTTGTCGTAGTACAGCGAAAGATATTCGACGCCGGGACGGAGCCCGGTGATGTTCCCCGAGATGAGGGTGCCGCCGTGGGGCATGGAAGTGAGCTGGACGCGGCCGCTGATGCCCGAACCATTGACCGGTTCCAGCATGACCGTCACGTGGCGTTCCGAGCCCACCGCGGCTCCAACGCCAAGGACGAGTGCGCACAGGGACAGGATGAGCAGCGCGAGATGATTGCGTTTCATGACGCCCTCTAGGCTGCGATTCGTAGTGACTGTGCCCGGGCATCTCCCGGGTCACCCTAGATCGTACTCCCGCGCCGACCCAGGCGCATCCTATTGGCCGAGGCATTCGACCACAGATGCATTTGTTGCTTTGCCGCGAGCATAGGCGCAGACTTACAGGGTTGGATGCTCTCCATAGATAGATGGCTGTAACCAGGGTTACGAAATGACAACGAATGTAACGCCATATCTCCCGGACGAACGCGCGATGGTGCGCGGCATCGCCGAAGGCAGCATCGAAGCCCTCGCCTCCCTCTACGACCACCTCGCCCCCGTCTTCTATCCCCTCGCACTCCATATCCTGGGGCACCGCGAGCGCGCCGCCTGCGTCGTCGAGGATCTCTTCGAGGAAGTGTGGCGGGACCGCGTCCAGTGGAGCCGCTCCGCGTCGGTGCCTGTGAGCGCGTTGATCAGCCGCTGCCGTGAATTGGCGCTGGCGCAGGTCGGAAAGCCGGAGGGTGGGCCGCTCGACGGCGTCGTGGGACAGGAGGCTGTCGGGAGTCTCCCGGGGGAAATGGGTGGGTCGAATGAGGCCCGCCGCGCCGCCCGCGAGGCGCTGGAGGCCCTGCCCGAGAAGGACCGCCGTGCCCTGAAGGAAGCCTGGTTCCGCGGAACTGGTGCCCGCGACATCGCCATTCTCCTCGGGACTCCCACCAGCGAAGCCGAGGCGATGCTGCGCCGCGCGCTCCTGCGCTTCCGCAGCCGCCTGGACGATGTGGGCGCGGACGCGGCGAGGCTCCATAACGGCGAAGCGGCACACGGCGCGGCGGCCGCCCCGAGAGGAGCGACGCCGTGATGAACGCCACCGCGCTTCGCGCATTGGGAATCCTGGGCGGCGAGCAGCTCGTGCGGCTGATGACCCGCATCCGGGAGGGCGACGACGCCCTCGAGGATGACCTGTTCCAGATGGAACGAGCCGCGAGCTCGCTGGCGATGGCCGCGCCTCCGGCCCTGCCTCCCACCGACCTCAAGCGGCGCGTGCTTTCACGGGTCGCCGCCGACGGCTACTACTTCCTCCACGAGCGCGATTCCGAGTGGGAGCCGACCGAGTACGCCGGCGCCTACGTCCGACAGCTGTTCATCGACACGCGGGGCCAAAGCGAAACCCGGTTGGTGCGCCTATCGTCGGGGACGCCTCCGGGCGCGCTGGCCGAGCTCGCGGGGGCCGACTTCTACCTGATCTCCGGCGATCTGCACGTGGACGGCGCGAGCCTGGAATTCGGGGATTACTTCCACGCCGGTGCGTCCGCCCTTACCGGAAAGAGCGGGCAGGGCTGCGTCCTGTTCACGGTGGTCACCGGCGGGAGCCGCGCGCCGCGCGGCGCGTCGCGCAGCCGTGTGACGGTGCGCCCCTCGGAGGGCGAATGGGCGGAGGAGGGAGGTCCCGGCGTGACTACCAAGGCGTTGGGCTCGGACCCGGATGGCGGAATTGAGATGCGTTTGGTCAGGATGGAACCCGGCGCGAGCTGGAAGTCGCACCTTCATGATGGCCCGGAGGAAGTGTTCGTGATCCGGGGTAGCTGGCGCTGCCTTGGCACCAACCTACACCCGGGCGACTTCCACCGCGCCGGGGTCGGCACCGAGCACGAGACCACGAGCTCGGCGCCTGGATGTAAATTGATTATTGTGAAGCACTTATCAGCGTAGTTGTCGCGCCGCTGGATTTTCCCCCCGCCACATCCCCGTCAGATCCACATCAGTCGGCGTCAGACTTCTGACGCCTGTCGTGCGCCCCTCATTTCCCACTTGCCCCGGGGCAAGCATTTACGACATTCTAAAGCGTCCGAATGAGCACTCCCGCCGACAGGATCGCCGAGACACTCCGCATGCGCGGGCCGCTGACCGCGGCCGATATCGCCGCCGAGCATGGCTGCGGGGTTGTGGCGGTCCGCTCCCAGCTCCGAAACCTCGAGGCGGCTGGGCTCGTGGCCCGCATCACCGAGCGCCGCCCCATCGGTCGGCCCGTGTCGCGCTACAGCCTGACCCCCGGGGCCGAGAGCCTCTTCCCCAAGCGGTACGATGTGTTTTCGGTGCGTTTGGCGGAGGCGGTCGTGCGCGAATTCGGCGAGGAGGGGCTGAGCCGGATCCTGGCCGGCTGGGAGGACGATCTTCACAGGCAC
>JANLXD010000472.1:0-1529 GCA_031364935.1 Candidatus Eiseniibacteriota bacterium | reverse complement strand
CTCCCGAAAGACCTGGTGGAGAGCGAGCTGTTCGGCTACGAGAAGGGAGCTTTTACGGGCGCCGCGCAGATGAAGCGCGGCCGGCTGGAAGCCGCGCACCTGGGGACTCTGTTCCTCGACGAAGTGGGCGACATGAGCCTGGAGACCCAGGCCAAGTTTCTCCGCGCGATCGAGACGGGCGAGATCGAACGGCTGGGCGGCACCCGCACCATCGCCGTGGACGCTCGCATTCTGGCCGCGACCAACAAGGACCTCGCCTCGGAGATCCAGGCCGGCCGCTTCCGCGAGGATCTCTTCTACCGCCTGAACGTGGTGCCCATCCACATCCCACCGCTCCGGGCTCGCCGCGAGGATGTGCCGCTCCTGGTGGCCCACTTCGTGGATACCTTTGGCGCCGAGCACGCGCGCGGGCCCCGGAGCGTGTCGAAGGAAGCCCTGGAGCGGCTCACGCAGTACTCCTGGCCCGGGAACATCCGGGAGCTGAAAAACCTGATCGAGCGGCTCCTCATCATGACCGACACCGACACGATCGGCCTGGCCGACGTCGAGGACGCGCTCCCCGTGAACGCGGGCGACGAGCCGCCCAGCCAGATCCGCGCGGCGCGCGACAAGGCCGAGCGCGACACGATTCTATCCATGCTCCGCGAATGCCAGTGGAACGTGAGCGAGACCTCGCGGCGGCTGGGAATGGATCGCGGCTACCTCCACCGGAAGATCAAGCGCTATGGGCTGTCGCGCGACGGCGCGGCCTAGCGCGGCCGCGGCCGCCGCGGTCGTCGCGGTAGCGTTGGCCGCGTGGCTCGCGTGCGTCGCGCCGGCGGCGATCGCGTGCGCCGCGCCCGTGGTCGCGGAACCGGCGGCCCTGGTTCCCCGGACTCCGGCGGGATGGGAGACCCTGGCCACCGGGCTCCCCGAGGAAGCGCGGCTCCGGCTCCTGCCCACGTTCCACTACAACCGCGTGGACGGCGCCACTCCCGGCGTCGGCGTGGCGTACCAGAGCGAGCGCGTCCTCGCGCCCCTGGTCTACGTGATGGGCAGCTACGCCACCGGACGCGACCGCTTTCTCGGCGCGGCCGGCTTCGAAGCGCCGATCGGCGACCCGACGTGGCTCCGCGCCGGCGCTGACGTCTATCGCCGCACCGCGAGCGAGGACGACTGGATCGTCGGGGAGCTGGAGAACTCGATCTTCGCCCTGCTCGCCCGCACCGACTACCGGGACCACTACGAGGCCACCGGGCTCGGCGGGCACGTCATCTTCGAGCCCGGGCGGGACGTCGCGCTCACGGGCGCGGTCCGCATCCAGAACGAGGCGTCGCTTCCCACCCGGGTCCGCTTCTCGGTGTTCGGAAAGGACGGCCGCTTTCGTCCCAACCCGCCCATCGAGCAGGGGGACGAGGGACTGATCTCGGTCTCGGTGCGGGTGGGTCCCTATCGCGTGCCCCGGCCGGGCGGGACGCTCGGCACGCTGGGGTACGAGAGGGCCGGTGGAATACTGGCGAGAGACTTCGACTACGGCCGCGCGCGCGCCT
>JANLXD010000450.1:0-3273 GCA_031364935.1 Candidatus Eiseniibacteriota bacterium | reverse complement strand
CCCTCGCCTTCGCGGATCAGGTACTGGAGCGGCACGCGTGCCGCGCGGGCCGCCTTCCGCACCACCTCGAGCATCTCGGGGTGCGCCAGAAATCCCTGCTCCTTGAGCGCCACGCAGGGTCCCTCGCCGGGGGTGAAGCCGCTCGTCTCCTTGGGCTCGCCCCAGTGGGCCACGTCCACCACCACCGCGAGCTCCGGCTCGACGCCGTAGGCTCCGGTCGTGGCGCCGCGCGCGCCCAGGTCCGATTGCGCCGTGAAGACCACATGCACATCGTAGCGCACCCGGCGGGAGCGCGTCAGGGCCCGGACCACCGCCGCGCACCCGGCGCGGTTGTCCAGGTTGGCGGCGCACCAGTAGTCGCCGAGGCGCACGGGGCGCTCGTCCAGCGCGGCCACTTCGCCCACCTCGAGCGCCGGGCCCGGCCGGCCGCCGCCCTTCGCCCTCGAGCCGGCGCGGCGGGGTTTCCCCAGCCCGGTCTCGAGGAGAAGTTGGTCCGCCTCGGGATCGGCCCCGTCCTTGCGTTCCCAGGTCACGACCGCGGTGCGATTGTCCTCGAAGCGCGCCATCGCGCCCACCAGCTCCGAGGGCTTTCTCCCGCCGAGCACGGCGATCCGCGCCTTGCCCGAATCGGGCTCCAGTCGCGTCACGATGATCCCGGGCGCGTCCATGTGCGCCGCGAGCAGGAGCCGCCTGCCCGATCCCTCGCGCCTTACATGGAGGTTCCCGGTCACGTCCTGCTGGAAGGGACCGGCGCCGCGCAACAGCCGGCGGAGCGCCGCGCGCACGCCCGCTTCGCGCCCCGGCGGCCCGAAGGCGGAGAGAAGCTGGGGAAGCATCGACTCGAGCGAATCCGGCGCGGTGGGGCTCATCGTTCCGACCACTCCTTTCCAAGGGCGTGCAGCGAATGCCAGACAAGATCGACGGTGCGCTGCGCGTCCCGCGCGTCCAGGTAGGCCGCGGGGGCGTGGATGTAGCGGCAGGCAATCGACACGACCGCGGAGGGAACACCGGCGCCCGAGAGGGAGATCTTTCCGGCATCGGTGCCGCCCACGCCGGGGCGCTTCCACTGGGTCGGGATTTTCCGCTCGGAGCCGACCTTTCGCATCAGCTCCACCAGGCGAACGTCGGCCATCAGCGTGAGGTCGTGCACGGTGAGCGTCGGGCCCGCGCCCATCCGGGGCGCGCTTTCTCCCTCGCTCGCGCCGGGCGCCTCCCCGGACGCGGTTCCCTCCAGCACCAGCGCGAGATCGGGCGCCACCCGGCGCGCCGCCGCGGTCGCGCCGCGAAGCCCCACTTCCTCCTGAACCGACCAGACCGCGGTCACCGGCACCGGCGGGCGCTCTTGAATCAGGCTCGCCAGCACCGCGCAACCGGCCCGGTCGTCGAACGCCTTCCCCTTCCGCGTCCGGCCCCAGCGCTCGTACGTGGTGTCGAAGACCGCGTAGTCGCCGACGGCCACGTGCTCGGACGCCTCCTCCCGTGAGGCGGCCCCGATGTCGAGGTAAAGGTCGTCGAACGGGATTACCTTCTCCTCGTCCGCATGGGAGACGAGATGCGGGGGAAGGATTCCGACCACGCCGCGCACGCCGGCCGCACCGACGCGGAAGACCTGCCCTGGCATGATCCGGGGATCGATCCCTCCGGCGCGACGGATCTTGAGCCGACCCTCCTTCTCGATCGCGATCACCATGACGCCCACCTCGTCCATGTGGGCGCAGAGCATGACGTGCGGGGCGCGCCGTCCGCGCGACGCGGAGCCGTCCCGCCGCGCCCGCGCGCCGGCCGAATCGAAGCCGATCCGCGCGACCAGGTTGCCCATCGCGTCCACCTCCAGCGAATCGACGTGGTCGCGCACCGCGTCCACCACCAGCGCGCGCACGCGCTCCTCGTCGCCGCTCACGCCCGCGGCGTTCGAGAGCGCCTCGAGCAGGTCCTCGCGGAACCGCGGCGCGGCGCGGCGCCGGGGAGCCCGGCGCGGGGTCACTTGAGCACCTCGGTGACGCTCCAGTCCAGTGGGAGTCCGGCGAGATAGCTGGCGAGGAGCCGCGCGCAGCGGTCGATGTCGCGCGGATCCACCGTCTCGATGCCGGTGTGCATGTAACGGCAGGGGATCCCCAGCACCCCGGTCGGGATCCCCTCGCGCGCGATCTGGATGTCCATCGCGTCGGTGCCCGAGGACATGGGGTAGCCCTCGATCCGGTAGGGAAGCCCCAGCGAGCGCGCCGTGGAGCGGAGCCCTTCGAAGATCCGCGGATGGACGTTCGAGCCCACCGTGAGCCCGGGGCCTCCGCCCAGGGGGATGGTGTCCCCGTCGCGCGCGCCCGCCATGTCGCCGTGGCTCACGTCGATCGCGATCCCCAGGCGCGGGTCCACGCGCTCGGAGGCGGTGCGGGCGCCGAGGAACACCGTGCCGAACTCCTCCTCGATCGTGGCCACGCCGACCACGTCCCATGCGGGGCGCTGGGAGCGGAGGAGATCGAGCGTGCGGATGACGGCGACCACGCCGGCGCGGTCGTCCATGCCGGGCGCGGCGATCCTTCCGCCCAGGAGATCCACCGGCGGCTGCCGCAGCGTGACCATGGTGCCGATCGGCACACGGCGCCGCACTTCCGCCTCGGGGCGCCCGGCATCCAGGTAGAGCTCGTGGAGCGGGACGACCTTGTCCGACTCGCCGCGGGCCTGGAGGTGCGGCGGCTTGGTGCCGAACAGCGCGGGCATCGGCGGCTTGGAGTGGATCATCGCCTCCCGGCCGGGAAGCGTGCGCGGATCGAAGCCCCCCACCGGGGTGAGCCGGATGAAGCCGCCCGTTTCGATCCGTTTGACCAAAAACCCGATCCGGTCCATGTGCGCGGCCAGAAGCGCGCGCGGCCGCGGGGCGTCGCCGGTTCCGTCGATCCAGCCGTAGACGTTTCCGATCGGATCGCGCGTCACGCGGTCGGCGAAGAGACCGAATGCGCGCGCGATCTCGGGAGCGGCGGCGTGCTCGTGACCCGGGACGCCGGGCAGGGAGGTGATATGCCGAAGCCAGTCGGCGGTGGAACCGTCCCGCGAATGGTTCGGCGAGGGCATAGCCCGAGAATTTATCGCACCCGCCCGGAGCAGGCAAAGGTAAACTCCCCGCCCACATGGAACGACTGCGGCTGGCCGTCGCGCTCCCGCATCTGGGTGTCTATGGCGGCGTTCGGCGATTCCTCGAGCTGGGCCGCATCTGGGCGGAGCGCGGCCACTACGTGACGCTCGCTATCCCCGCCGCCGTGCACGGCTCCGAAGACC
>JANLXD010000434.1:0-2886 GCA_031364935.1 Candidatus Eiseniibacteriota bacterium | reverse complement strand
GGATCCAACGCGGCTTTGCGGGGGGCGAAGAGCAGGACCAGATCGAGCGGCTCGTCGCCCTGGCGGAAGAACCGCACGCCGTCGGGAACCGGAGTGAGAGCGGTGCGGAAGTTGGGCGGAGCGTCGACAAGGGCGGCCCGGGTCCCCTCTTTGAATCCAAGCTTCTTGGCAAGCGGCGTCCCCGAATAGCCCGCGGACTTCATCGGCCCTCGTACTCGCATCGCGCTTCGCACGTCTCGTGCAAGGTGATGCGCGCGAGTGAAGGGAGTGCGGGCTTCAGCCGCTCCCAAATCCACCCGGCCAGAATCTCCGACGTTGCGTTTTCGAGGCCGGGAATCTCATTCAGATAGTAGTGGTCCAGCTTCAGCCGCAAGGGCTCGACCGCATCGCGGATCACGCCGTAGTCTACGAACCATCCCGTGGCCGGATCCACCTCTCCTTCCACGCTGACCTCCACGCGGAACGAGTGCCCATGGAGCCGCCGGCACTTGTGCCCTTCGGGGGCGCGGGGCAGGAGGTGGGCCGCCTCGAACGTGAAGTCGCGCGTCAGACGGACCCTCATCGCGCCCCCCATCGCGCCGCGCGTCCCATCAATGGAGTCCCACGACCTTGTGGGTCTGGGGAATCACCCGCGCGTCCGGATAGCGCTCCCAGGGCCACCACCCGAACACCGAGCGCCCGTCGCCGCTGCCGTGCTCCGGCTGGAGCACGACCGCGCCCCGGTACCGAAGCCCGTCCAGGATCCGCACCGCGTCCCGCACGTCTCCCTCGCTCTGGATCACGAACTTGAGCTGCCGCCGCTCTTCGGGAAGCTCGTGCAGCCGTCGGAGCGTCGGAAGCTGCGCCTCCACCAGGTCCCCGTCGAAGGTCTGCGCGCTCTCCCCTTTGGGCGAGATCGTCCAGAAATCGATGCGCGGAAGGAGCGTCTCGACCACGCGCGCCCCGCTCGTCTCAACGGAGATCCACCAGCCCTCGGCGCGGAGCTGATCCAGGAGCCACTCCAAGGACTCGGCGGGGGCGATCAGCGGCTCCCCGCCGGTCAGGCAGAGGCGGCGGACCGAGGGAAAGCCCAGCACCCGGTCCCGAACGTCCTCGGGTGCCATGACCGTGTACCGCCCGATCCCGCTGGTCGTGAGGGCCTCGGGCTGGTCGCACCAGACACACTGGAGGGGACACCCGTAGAACCGCACAAAAACGGTGCGCTCCCCCACGTGGACCCCCTCCCCCTGAACCGAAAGGAAGATCTCGTTCACACGAAACGGCTTGAGATGGGACACGGCATCATACTACCGGTTTCGGCGGGGGGATTGACCTGCATGTTGCCCCTCTTTATGATGCCCACGGTTCCTATGGCCCGGATCGCACCCTCCGCCGGGCCCCGCACGGAGGCTGGGTCTCATGGCGAAGGCGAATTACGGCGACCTGCCGATCAACCACAGCGAAGAGCCGATCCGGCTGTTCAAGTCGGATTACCTCGAGTTCTTCACGCACATCCATCCGGCCGTGGTCCTCCTGCTCTACGTGCCTGTCGTGGTGTTTTTCCTGGCGCAGGCCTACGTGGAGCGCGCCGGCGCGCTCGTACCGATTGTCGGGATCTACGCGCTCGGGATCGGGGTCTGGTCCCTGTCCGAGTACCTGCTCCACCGCTACCTCTTCCACTACGAGCCGACGCATCCCACGCTCAAGTGGGTGTGGTACCTGATCCACGGCGTCCACCACGAGCAGCCCCAGTGCAAGACCCGGCTGGTGATGCCGCCCATCCTGAGCATCCCGCTCGCGCTTGTCTTCTACGGGTTCTTCCAGCTGGTCGTCGGTACCATGATCGGGGCCCCGCTCTGGGTGGCGCCTCTCTTCGCGGGCTTCGTCACCGGGTACATCGCCTACGACATGCTGCACTATGCGGAGCACCATCTCTCGATGAAGTGGGGCTTTCTCAAGTTCGTGAAGAGGTACCACCTGCTGCATCACTTCAGAACTCCGGAGCACCGGTTCGGCGTCAGCTCTCCCCTCTGGGATTACATCTTCGGCACCGGTCCCAAGGATCCCTGACCACGCCGCGGCGCGCGATCGAGACGCCGTGGACCTGATCGCCGCGATCCTCGAGCGGGTCCGGCGCTTTGTCGAGATCGTCCAGGATTACGTGCTCTTCACCTGGGCCACGATCCGGGCGATCTTCACTCCCCCATGGTACCGGCGCGAATTCCTGACCCAGCTCCACTTCGCCCTCGTCGGCTCGCTCCTGATCGTGATCATCTCCGCGGCGGTCGCGGGGCAGGCGCTGGCCATCCAGCTCGTGCGCGAGCTGGCGCAGACGGGAGTCAAGTCGCAGCTCGGGCACTTCATGGTCATCTCGGTCGTCCGCGCCCTGGGGCCCACGCTCACCGGCATGGTCGTCGCGTCCCGCATGTCCGCCGGGATCACCGCCGAGCTGAGTGCCATGCGCTCGAGCGACCAGATCGACGCCCTGGTGGCCTTCGGCTCCGATCCGATAAGGCGCCTGGTCGTCCCTCGGGTGGCCGCGCTTCTGATCGCCCTTCCCGTCCTCGTCGTCATCGGGGACGCGCTCGCGGTGGCCGGCGGCGGGCTGGTGGGGCTGCAGTACCATCTGCCCCTCGAGTCCTACTATTCGGGGGTCTTGAAGTATCTGACCCCGAAGAACATCCTCGTTGGAATGATCAAGCCCTTCATCTTCGCCGCCATGATCTCGACGGTAGCCTGCTGGCGCGGCTTTCGCTCCGAGGGGGGCGCGAAAGGCGTGGGAGTCTCAACAACCGAGTCGGTGGTCATCTCGTCGGTCGGGATCCTGGTCTCGGACGGGATTTGCACGCGTCTGATCTTCCGGATCCTGAAAAGCTCGCTCCCCGCTCCGGCGGAGCGCGGCGAGGA
>JANLXD010000392.1:0-7807 GCA_031364935.1 Candidatus Eiseniibacteriota bacterium | reverse complement strand
GCCCGGTGCGCGCGGCGCGCCGGGTCTGGAGCATGAAGAGGCGCCCGTCCTCGATCGTGAACTCGAAGTCCTGCACGTCCCGGTAGTGGCGCTCCAGCCGCTCGGTGATCTGCCGGAGCTGGGCATAGGCTTCCGGCAGCTCGCGCTCCATGAGGTGGATCGGGCGGGGCGTTCGGATCCCCGAGACCACGTCCTCCCCCTGGGCGTTCATGAGGTATTCGCCGTAGAAGCGCGGCTCCCCGGTCGAGGGATCGCGCGTGAAGCCGACGCCGGTGGCCGACGTGGCCCCCATGTTGCCGAAGACCATCGCCTGCACGGTGACGGCGGTCCCCAGGGTGTCGGGGATGCCCTGGAGGTGGCGGTAGTGCACGGCCCGGTCCGTGTTCCACGAGCGGAAGACCGCGTCGCGCGCCGCCTGGAGCTGCGCCCGCGCGTCCTGGGGGAAGTCGCTTCCGATCTCGGAGCGAACGACGCGCAAGAGCCGCGCGGTCAGCGCGCGCAGATGCTCCTCGCCCAGCTCCACGTCCGTGGACGCCTTGGCGCGCCGCTTCGCGGCCGTCAGCTCGCGCTCGAGCAGGGCGCGCGGCACCCCCAGCACCACGTCGGAGAACATCTGGATGAATCGGCGGTACGAGTCGAAGGCGAATCGAGGGTTCCGCGTCTTCCGCGCCAGCCCTTCCACCGTAAGGTCGTTCAGGCCCAGGTTCAGGATGGTGTCCATCATCCCGGGCATCGAGATGGGCGCGCCCGATCGGACCGAGAGGAGGAGCGGATTCTCGGGATCCCCCAGCCGGCGCCCCAGGAGCCGCTCGAGCCGGGTGAGCACGCCCGCCTCCTCGCGGGCGATGCTCTCGGGAAAGCGGCCCCCCGCATCGAAGAACCGGCGGCATGCCTCGGTGGTGATGGTGTAGCCGGGCGGCACCGGAACGCCCGCGTTCATCATCTCGGCGAGTCCGGCGCCCTTTCCGCCCAGGAGGTCGCGCATGCGCGCGCTCCCCTCGGCCTGGCCGTCGCCGAAGAAGTAGACGGCTTTCCGCGGCGAGGGAGTGGCGTCGCGCTCCGCGGTGGCCATGGTTCGACTCACGGTGTTCCCCGGGTCAGACGCGCGACCCCGCGGATCGCGCCGACGTCGATCCCCGCATGATTGGTGATGCGCTCCTCGACCAGGTCCGCGAGCTGGAGCAGGGCCGCCGCATCCAGCACGCCCGCCTCGCTGAGAACGGCGACGGCCGCCGGGGCCAGGGCTCGGCGCGCGCCGTCCCCCACCTTGAGCGCGATCCCGATCTCGTCCCCCGCGACCCCCGTGGCGTGCACCGCCTCGGCCCCCGCCTTCGCGACCAGCTTCGGGGCGGCCCGCATGAGGCGCGTGTCCAGGCGTCCCTCACCGGCTACCTGCTCCGGGTGCGCTCGCATGGCCTCCCGAATCTGAGCCAGCGCCGGCGCCGGCCGGCCGGCTGTGTCCCGCCCGGCCGCGAGGAGCGCGTAGGCGCGCGCCAGCGTGGAGAGCGGCATGCGGGGGGTCGGCGCGCTGCAGCCGTCGATGGCTCCCGGAGTCTCGGGCTCCGCCATCAGCTCCGCGAAGCGCGAGGAGATGGCCCGCTGCACGGGATGGTTCGGATCCAGGTACCCCTCCAGCGGCGCCCCCAGGGCGCGCGCGAAGAGGAGCATTCCGGCGTGCTTTCCGCTGCAGTTGTGCCGGAGGGGCCCCGGCTCCTCGCCGCGAGCCCGGAGTGCCGCCGCGGTCGCCTCGTCGAACGGCGGATGCGTGCCGCAGCGGAGGGCGCTTTCGTCCGTGCCGGCGCGCTCGAGGATGGTGCGGACAAGTGCAGCGTGGGCATCGGTCCCGCTGTGCGAGCCCGCGATGATCGCGAGGGCGTCGGGGCCCAGTCCGGAGCGCGCGAAGGCGCCCGATTCGACGAGCGGCAGGGCTTGGAACGGCTTGAAGGAGGAGCGGGGGAAGATCAAGAGGCGCGGATCGCCAGCCTGGGCGACGATGCGCCCGCCCGCGTCGATCACCGCGGCGTGGCCCAGGTGCACGCTCTCCACCTGTCCTCCGCGGAGGACGTGGACGAGCGGCGCGGAGCGTGCCGCTCCGGTAGCGGGGTCGGGCGCCTGGGTTCGCCCTAAAGTGGAGGTGCGGTTCGGCACGCCGTGCCGCTACCGGTCGATCTGCGCCTTTTGAAGCTTGCCGCTGTAATCGATGTAGACCGACTTACACTCGGTGAACGCGTCGATGACCGTGGGGCCGCCTTCCCGGTGCCCGTTTCCGGTTTCCTTGACGCCGCCGAACGGGAGCTGCACCTCGGCTCCGATCGTCGGTCCGTTCACGTAGGTGATGCCCGCTTCGATGTCGCGGACCGCCCGCATGGCGCGGTTCACGTCGCGCGTATAGATGGATGAGGACAATCCGTAGGGCGTGTCGTTCAGCACGCGGATCGCCTCCTCCAGTGAGTCCACGGTGAGCACCGACAGCACCGGGCCGAAGATCTCTTCCCGCGCGATCCGCATGGTGGGCGTCACCTGATCGAAGATCGTCGGCCGGTAGAACGAGCCTTCGCGGAGCGGCCCATCCTCGGCAGGAGTGCCGCCCGCGACGAGCTTCGCCCCTTCCTGATTCCCGATCTGGACATAGGAGTGAATCCGGTCCCGTGCCCCACGGTTGATGACCGGACCCACCTCGGTCTCGGGGTCCAGCCCGTCGCCCAGGCGCAGCCGCCCGACGCGCTCCACCAGCCGTCGCACCACGTCGTCGTGCACCTGCCGCGCGACGATGAGGCGGCTGGTGGCGGTGCAGCGCTGCCCCGTCGTCCCGAACGCGCCCCACAGGGCCCCTTCCAGGGCGAGGTCGAGGTCGGCGTCCTCCATCACGATCTGCGCGTTCTTGCCCCCCAGCTCCAGGGAGACGCGCTTCAACGAGGGCGCGGAGCGCTCGGCGATGGCCTTCCCCACTTCGGACGAGCCGGTGAAGGAGATCATCCTGACGTCGGGATGCATCGTGAGCGGAACGCCCACCGCGTTCCCGCCGCCGTGCACGATGTTCAGCACGCCCTCGGGCACGCCGGCCTCGACCAGGATCTCGACCAGATGGTGCGCCGAGGCGGGGGTGTCGGTCGCGGGCTTGATGACGACGGTGTTGCCCGCCACCAGCGCCGGGAAGATCTTCCAGGAGGGAATGGCCATGGGGAAATTCCACGGCGTAATGAGCCCGCAGACGCCGAGCGGCTGGCGGATCGACATGGCGAGCTTGTTGGGCAGCTCGGAGGGGACGGTCACGCCGAAGAGGCGGCGCCCTTCCGCGGCGATGTAGTAGGCCATGTCGATGGCCTCCTGCACGTCGCCGCGCGTCTCGGCCAGCACCTTCCCCATCTCGCGAGTCATGGAGCGCGCCAGCTCTTCCTTCCGGTCGCGCAGGATTTCCGCGGCTCGGAAGATGACCTCGGCGCGGCGGGGCGCGGGAACGAGGCGCCAGGACTGGAACGCCGCCGCGGCGGCCCGGACGGCCGCGTCCACGTCTTCCGGACCGGAGTCGGGGAAGAGGCCGACGAGATCGTCGGGCTTGGCCGGATTCCGGTTCTCGGTCGTCTTCCCGGAGCGGGCCGGGACCCACTTCCCGCCGACGAGATTGGAGTAAACGCGGGGCGAGCCGTCCGGGCGAGCCCGGCGCGAAGGCTCGGTCAAAGGGGTGGCCGTCTGCGGATTCATGGGGGGATCCTCCAAGCCGCTGTCGCGTCGAGACGCGGCGGCCTATTTGATGATGACGAAGTGGCCCTTCCGGGTGCGTCCTTCCGGAGTCTCCACCTGGTAGACGTAGATGCCAGAGACGACCTTGTTACCCTTCCCGTTCTTGAGGTCCCACTCGAGCTCACCGATCTGCCCGCCCGGACTGCTGAACTGATCCAGCGTCAGCTCCCGCACCAGCTCGGCGCTGGTGGTGAAGATGCGGACTCGGGAGCCGCCCGGCAGATGGATGAAGTGAACCCGCCCCTGCCCGACCGCGGGGTCCCACTGGGCGCTCCCCCGGTAAGGATTGGGAACGACCGCCACGCGCTCGAGATTGCCCGCCGGCGGCGTGCCCGGAGTGACCGTGACAACGGGGCTCAGGTTGAGGGGGGTCTCGACGAAGTCGTTCAGATCGAACTCGCCGATGCTCGTCACCGCGTAGTCCGTGCGGAAGCCGGCCAGCGTCGAGAGGTCGGCGAAGACCCAGCATGTCGCGCAGGCGTCGACCGGCGAGCCGGGGGGATAGTCGATCACGTACTGGCCGTTTCCCCGGCTGTTGTTCCGGAAGCCCCGGAAGAAGAGTCCCGTCCCCGTGAAAAGGAAGCTGTCCGGCGCGCAGGGGGCGCTTTGCGTGAAGCAGAGCGGCGAGGTCGGAACCCGGATCCTACCCGCCGTGGTCACGACCGACTCGGCGTATTGACCGGCCACTTCCATGGCCAACGGACTGATGCCGTGGATGGTCCGATGCACGCGGTAACCGTTCCAGGCGAACCGTTGCGACTCAGGTCCTGAGCCGTCCCAGACGACGAAGGTGAGCACGCCGGTCGCGTTGCCGATGGGTACCCCGGGCGGCGAGGGAACGTAGTAGGCCTGGACCCCGGTCGGGGGGCTCAAGTCTTCGACCGTCAGAATGGAGGTAGCCGTTTGGGTGTTGGACGAGTCGTCCACCATCGTCCAGTTGATCGTGTAGGTCCCTGCCTGGGTGAAATCGGGTCTTCCCCTCAGGGTGAGGCTGGCGTTGGTCGCGGGGCCGGCGGTTGCCGGTCCGGTCAGGAAGGGGGCATCGTTGGTCTGGGATATCGTAAACCGTTTTCCTGCAGTAGAATCGAACGGTCTCACGAAGCCGGTAAGGATGACCGTGAGTCCCTCGGAGCCCCGGGGGAACGGAGGGACGACCAGGGTGTCGAGGGTCGCTCCAACGAAGCTCGAGCCGGCGAAGGCGGTGCCGGCTATCGGAATCAGAAACAGAGGCACAGCCACGGCCAGAAGCCGGTAAACCCTTGCCGACAGAGACATTAACTTCCCCCAACGAAAAAGTAGCACCGGCAGCGGATCGAGCCCGGTATGAAAACCCCGGTCCAAGGCACTGATTTGCGAATCTACTATTGGGGGGGCACCGGTGCCTAGTGTAGGCTTATCTGGTGCAGGGAGGGTGTCATCTGCCCCGAACCGATCTAATGGGCAGATTAGGGTCCAAGTGCTTTAGAGTCAAGGCATTTTTGAACCACTGAGCCCCCCGTAAGTTCCAAAAATCGCTTGACACCCGACCGCCACCTACCGTATACTCAACCGAGTAAAAACACGGGGGCAATCTCACCCGATTCCAAACCAACACAGCATCTTAGCTGGAAATCAAATTGTGATCCGCAAGGAGGTGATCGGGCTCAGAGTGTCGTCTACCTTATCCTCTTGAGGTGTCTTCTCGCTTTTACCCGCGTTGGAAGAGGAGATTAGGGAATGAAGAGATTACTAAGCCTCGTCGCAATTGTGGCGCTCGTGGCTTCCTTGATGCCGGGTACCGGCATCGCGGGGCTCCGCGGCGCTTGGGATCCGATCGGCCGTACTGATTTGCCGGCCGCAGACGGTATTCCCTATGGCAACGGGCTCGCTAACGGGCAGCAGACGCCGGCCATTCGCCCGGTTCCAGTCGGCGCCGGCAACGGTGTCGCGCTGCTGGAGCGGTGGTTTGCGTTTACGACCCGCGACCAGGTCTTCGGGTTCGAGACCTCGCGCGAGATCTGGCAGGGTTTGAATCGGACGAGCGCGGCCCTCACGGTCGCCGTGATCACCGACGCCCGCAACAAGGTGCTGGGTGACCCCAGCGGTGTGATTTCCTACACCGACCCGGCGTGGAGCCCCAACGGCAAGTTCCTCGCGTACATTCAGACGGACTTCCAGGTGACGTCGAGCGCGCTGGTCGTGCAGGAGTATGCGGCCAGCACGAACATGACCACCTCGATCACCCCGATCGGCGCGCCGATCGTGGTCCTGCCGAATCTTCCCGCCATCCGGAATCGGCATCCCGATTGGAGCCCGAACGGCACGTCCCTCGCGTTCGACTCGGACGTGTCGGGCACCTCGATCGACGTCTACACGGTCCAGGTATTTCCGACCATCGGCGTTCCGGTGCGGCACACCTTCGTGCCCAACCGCGCCGAGCAGAACCCGGCGTGGGCTTCGGACGGCGTGCGGATCGCATACGACACGAACCGGTTCGGCCCGAACATCATCGAGATCGTGGACGCCAACACGAACGCGGTGACCCTGGCCGAGACGAATTTCGCGACCGTGTCCCACAGCAATCCCGATTGGTCCAGCGACGGCAACTCGATCTATTACGACGCTCCGGGCGCCGAGGATTCGCAGCAGAACCAGAACCTCTGGAAGCTCGACCTGCCGACCCAGCAGAAGTGCGAGCTGCGGTTTGACGGCGCGGGCGACGTGAACGTCAGCGTCTCCTCGTACACGAACACGACGATCGACGGCGTCAAATGGAACAACGTGTACTTCGAATCCCAGGGCGGCGGCTTCCCGCTCATCACCTGGCGCACGAATTATGTGCAGCCCTGCGTCACGCCGCTCGCGATGGCGGTGACGTTCAAGCCGGCTACGATCAACTTTGATACCAACCCGAACAACAACAACGCCGACATCGGCGCCATTCTGAGCTTCCCGCCAGAGACGCAGGCCGCCGGCTACCAGTGCCTCTCCTTCAACTCCGGTTTTGGCAACGAGGGCGTCCGCATGCGCACCGGGTCGCTCTTCCCGAGCCCGACCATGATGGGCCTGAATGCCAAGGTGGATCCGAATACCGGCCTGCCTGACTTCAACGAGAACCCCAGCCAGGAGGAGATCACCTGTTACTGGCAGCGTCGCCGGGTCCAGGCCCGTCTCGTGGCGCTGGGTCTGGTGAACCAGAGCATCCCGGTCGAGGTCAACGCCTACTCGAACATCGTGGGCCGTACGTTCCGCGGGTTCGGGCTCCTCAAGGTCGCGACCAGCAGCTTGGCCGGCTCGGCGGTCCGTCTCGAGCAGAACGCGCCGAACCCGTTCAACCCGGTCACCAAGATCCGCTTCGCGGTCAGCAAGCCCGGCAATGTGACGCTCCGCGTCTACAACGTGCGCGGCGAGCTGGTGAAGATGGTCGCCAAGGGCCACTTCGAGATGGGCATGCACGAAGCGAGCTGGGATGGTCGGAACGCGGCCGGACAGCATGTCTCCTCGGGCGTCTACTACGCCAAGGTGCAGGCTGACGGCGGCGCCGAAGACGTCATCAAAATGGTGATGGCCAAGTAGTCGGCATCACGTCGGAAGTACGAACGGCCGCGGGGCAAGTGCCTCGCGGCCGTTTCGTTTTGTCATGCGCGGCCAGCGCGCAGGTCCAGTTGTGCATGGCAGCCGAGCGCTACGCGTTTTGGCGCGAGGGGAGGAACGCTCCGGGGGCCGGTCCTCGGCTCCGATGAGACCGGAGCCTGCGGAGGTCCCCCTGCGCGTTCCTCCCCTCGCGTCCAAACACATACCTCTACGCTCCACACGTCACTAACCCACACACACCACACTCCGCCTTGCGCCTTGGGGGCTTTACGCGCTCACGTTCGCCCGTGAGTAGGTTAGGCGCAAGGTTGCAATCCACGTAAGCGGCTCCGCTTCTGCGAACCGTTCAGTTCGCCACGTGAATCATCTTCCATGAATGCCCTACTGAGAGGTCGCGAAAGGCCATGCGCCAGGCCCTCTGGTAGCTCTATGCGGACCTTTCGCCCACGACTTCCTCTTCTGGCGCCAACCGCGTTCTCAGCGTGGAACGAGG
>JANLXD010000379.1:0-4364 GCA_031364935.1 Candidatus Eiseniibacteriota bacterium | reverse complement strand
TAGGGGGAGCGAAAAAATCAATCCGTCGGGCGATTAGAGCCGAAGCGAGCGTCAGCGAGCGAAGGCGACCTCGCCCGAGGGCTTGATTTTTTCGCTTCCGCTTTGTGCGTAGCGCCAGGCTGCTATGCACATTCCACGGCGCCCGCGCTGTAGTACACTGCCGCGCCTATGACCCCACGGCGCATTCTTGTCAGCGATCCGCTCTCCCCGCGCGCTATCGCGATTCTCCGCTCCGCTGCCGGGATTTCCGTGGATGAAGTGAAGGGGAAGCGCGAGGACGAGCTGGTGCCCCTGGTGGCTGCTATCGACGCCTGGGTGGTGCGCGGCGCGACCAAGGTCACCCGCCGGCTCCTGGACGCGGCGCCCCAGCTCCGGTGGGTCGCGCGGGCCGGCGCCGGGCTCGATAACATCGACGTGGCCGCCGCGTCCGAGCGGGGGATCGGCGTCCTGAACGTTCCCGGCGCGAACGCGATCGCGGTAGCCGAGCTGGTCTTCGGCCTGATGCTCTCCCTCTTCCGGCAGCTTCCAGCCGCCGACGCCTCCGTGCGACGGGGCGAATGGGAAAAGGGGCGGTTCCAGGGACGCGAGCTGCGCGGCAAGACGCTCGCGATCGTGGGCCTGGGGAAGATCGGCGCCGCGGTGGCGCGCCGGGCGCTGGCGTTCGACATGCAGGTCATCGGCTTTGACCCGGTCGTTTCCGCGGCCGACATCCGGACGATGGGCGTGGAGCGCGTGTCGTTGGAAGATCTCTATCCGCGCGCCGAAGTGCTCACCCTCCACGCCCCGATGCTCCCCGAGACTGCGGGGATGGTCGGCGCGGCGCAGCTGGCGCGCATGCCACGCGGGGCCGTCCTGGTCAACGCCGCGCGGGGTGGGCTGGTGGACGAAGGGGCACTGGTCCAGGCGCTCCAGAGCGGGGCCCTGGCGGGGGCGGCGCTCGACGTCTACGCCAACGAGCCGCCGAGCGGCTCGCCGCTTCTGACGCTCCCGAACGTCGTCCTGACGCCCCACATCGGCGCGGCGACCGTGGAGGCACAGGAAGCGGTCGGCGAGGAGATCGCCCGGCTCCTCCTCGCCCGGATGGCGGGGGGCTGAGAGGCGCCGGCCGCGGGGGCTGAGGGGCGCCGGTCGCCCCCGCGGGCCCCGGAGCGCCTCGGATGCGATTTTCCGTTTGACACCGCCTTTTTTCGGCGCGAAACTTTTTTCAACGCGGAAAGGAGGTGGTCCAGTGCACGAAAGTTTCGGCAGTAGGATCAGCGGAGGTGGCTGTAGCTAGTCATACCCCGTGCGCTTTTGCAGGGCTGGTCTGACTGGCGACTCCAAACAGACCACCGGAGGACTTGAGGGAGGCTGAAACCGGCCTCCCTCTCTCTTTTTATCCGGAGTCCGACACCCGCCCTCACCCTCGGCGCTTTCCATCGGAGCGCGCGCCGGATACACTCCGCCCCTCATGATCGCCGCGATTGATCTGGAAGGCGTGCTCGCGCCCGAGATCTGGCCCCATCTGGGGGAGGAATTCGGCATTCCCGACCTCCACCTGACCACGCGCGACATCGGCGACTTCGAGGAGCTGATGCGGCGCCGCGTGGGGGCGCTGGACAAGGCCGGCCTCACGCTGGCGCGAATCCAGGAGGCCGCGCACGAGGTCCAGCCCTATCTGGGCTCGCGCGAGTTCCTGCAGCGCATCCGCCGGCACTGCCAGGTCATGATCATCTCCGACACCTTCCACGAGTTCGCCGAGCCGATGATCGAGCACCTCGGGGGCTTCAATCTGTTCGCGAACCGCTTCGAGACCGACGCGGCGGGGCGCATCGTCGGCTGGAAGCTCCGCATCCGCGGCAGAAAAGCGATGGTGGTGGAGGGGATGCGCCACGCGGGGTTCCGCGTGATTGGCATGGGGGACAGCCTGAACGACCTCACGCTGCTTCAGAACGCGGACTATCCGGTGCTCTACCGCCCGGTGGCGGCCCTGCGCGAGCAGCTGCCGCAGGCGACGGTCGTGGACAGCCTGGACGACGCGCTCGCCAGTTTCATGGCGATCTTCCGGAAAAACGGCAGCGACGTTTAGCGCGGCGGGGCGCAGGGACGAACGCCGCGAACCTCCGGTTTTGAGTCGAATGGCCTCCCCTTGACCACCCTTCCCCCCTTTGGTACGGTCACCCGGTTGTCATGATGCCAACCGCCGCGATGCTCTGAGCTCGCGGTGTTTTCATTTCGGAGGGGGTACGTCGCGGTGTCCGTTCGCGTGATCGTGGGCGCCCAGTGGGGCGATGAGGGCAAGGGGAAGATCGTCGATCTTCTCAGCCACGAGGCCGACGTGGTCGCTCGCTACCAGGGCGGCCCCAACGCCGGCCATACGGTCTGCCACGGCGGGCAGACGTTCGTCCTCCACCTGATCCCCTCGGGGATCCTGCGCCCGAACACCACCTGCTACATCGGAAACGGCGTGGTGATCGATCTGTCCGCGCTGGAAGAGGAGCGGTCCTCGCTCGCGAAGCAGGGGATCGTGGTCGACGGCCGCCTATTCGTCTCGGGCTCCGCCCACCTCATTCTCCCCGACCATCGGCTGGCCGAGCGGCACAACGAATCGGGTGCCGTCGGCCCGGCCATCGGCACGACGGGGCGCGGCATCGGGCCCGCGTACACCGACAAGGCCGCGCGGGTGGGGCTACGAGTCGCCGATCTCCTGGACCCGAAGATTCGCGAAGAGCGCGTCCGGAATCTCCGCGAGCGGACCCTCCGCCTTCTGGGCAGTGGCGCGCCGGTGGAGCCGCTGGAGCGCACCTTCGACGAGCTGGCGCGCGCCGCCGAGCGCATTCGCCCCATGGTGGTGAACGTCTCGCTCGCGATAGCCACCGCGGTCGATGGAAAGAAACGGATCCTGCTTGAGGGCGCGCAGGGAACCCACCTGGACCTGGACCACGGCACATATCCGTTCGTCACTTCCTCGAGCGCGGTGGCGGGAGGCGCCTGCACGGGCCTCGGGATCGGCCCCACGCTGATCGACGAGGTGATCGGCGTGGCCAAGGCGTACGCGACGCGTGTTGGCAACGGCCCCTTCCCGTCGGAGCTGAGCGGCGAGCTGGCCGACCTCCTGCGCGAGGAGGGAAACGAGTATGGCGCCACGACGGGGCGGCCGCGCCGCTGCGGCTGGTTCGACGCCGTCGCCATCCGGCACGCCGCGCGCGTGAACGGGCTGACGCAGCTCGTGATCACCAAGCTCGACGTGCTCGACGGGCTCCCCGAGATCTCGGTGGTCACGGGATACTCGATCGCCGGTCAACGCGTCGCTGAGATGCCGGAATCGCTCGCGGAGCTGACCGAGGCCCAGCCCCTCCTCGAGACCTTCCCGGGGTGGCGCGCTCCCACCGGCTCCGCGCGGCAGTGGGACGACCTGCCGCCCGAGGCCCGGCGCTACCTCGACCGCCTGGAAGAGCTGGCGCGCGTTCCCATCCGGCTCGTCTCGGTCGGCTCGGGACGGGAAGAAAATGTGAAGCGGCACGCCAACCTCCGCTCGACCGAGGCTGTCGGACGTTAGGGCTTTGCCCGCACCTGAGCCCGGTGTGAGAAGCCTCTTCCTGACAGCCGCCGAGGCCGCAGCCGTCCGCGATCGGTTCGGCACCCCCTGCTACGTCTACGATCGCGCCCTATTGGAAGCGGCCGCGGCGCGCGCCCTCGCCTTCCCGCACGCGTTCGGGCTCACGGTCCGCTACGCGATGAAGGCGAATCCGAATCGCGCGCTCCTCGAGATCTTCCGCGACCGGGGTCTCCACATCGACGCTTCCAGCGATTTCGAGGTGGAGCGCGCGCTCCGCGCCGGCTTCTCTCCCGAACGAATCATGCTCACCTCCCAGGTGCCCTCGCCGCGCCTGGAGGAATTCGTGCGGCAGGGGGTCCTCTACAACGCCTGCTCGCTCCACCAGCTCGAGCGATTCGGCGCCGCCTTCCCGGGCCGCGAGGTCACGATCCGGGTGAACCCGGGCCAGGGAAGCGGATCCACTCATCGGGTCAACACCGGCGGGCCCGCGTCCAGCTTCGGGATCTGGCACGAATACCTGGACGAGGCGAAAGCGCTCGCCGCACAAGGCGGCGTGGTGATCCGGGGACTCCATACGCACATCGGCTCGGGCAGCGACCCCGCTGTCTGGACCCGCGTTGCGCATCTCGCGCTTCAAATCGCGGAGCGGCTCCCCGACGTGACGCGGATCAGCCTGGGCGGGGGCTTCAAGGTGGCCCGCGTTCCCGAGGAGCCGGAGACCGACTTGCAAGTGATTGGCGAGGCGGCTCGCCAGGAAGTGCTCGGTTTCGAGCGGCGCACGCGCCGCTCGCTGCATCTCGAAATCGAGCCCGGCACCTATCTCGTC
>JANLXD010000353.1:0-2182 GCA_031364935.1 Candidatus Eiseniibacteriota bacterium | reverse complement strand
TGCTGGTACGACCCCAAGCCGCTCTCCGGCGCCTTCGAGCGTCTCAAGTCGACCAAGCTGGAGGAGGCGGCGCCGGCCCTCGAATACCTGTCGCACATCCTGCCCGGGAAGCTATCCCGTTTCGTGGGGGACCTGTTCGAATCGCGGCTGATTCCGGATCCCGACGCCCATGCCGTGGCGCCGCTCCCGATCGCGGAGGCGATCCGGGCCGCGTGGCAGTCCGGAGACGCCTGGCTTCGAGCGTGCGCCGTGCGAGCCTCGCGCCTTGTCCCCGAAGTCGTACCCGAGTGGTTCGTGGGAGGAACGGCCAGCCCGATCGTCGACGCGGAGCTGGCGGCGCGGTTCCCCGGCGGAGGCTCTCTCGCGGTGGCGCACGGCGTGCCTGCCTCCCCGCGGGAGGGACCATGCTGACCCCCGTCGAGCGGGTGCTCATCTTGAAGGGCGCCGATCTGCTCCGCGGGGTCGGCCCGCGCCACCTGCTCGGGCTGGCGAACGTCGCCCGCGAGGTCCCCATGTATCGCGGCGATACCATCTACCTGGAGACCGACGTCGCCGACGCTCTCTACATGGTGGTCGACGGCCGGGTGCGCCTCACGACCGAGGGGCGCGTCATGTCGGAAGTGGGGCTGGGCGAGGCGTTCGGGACATGGTCTCTGGTGGACGACTCCGCACGCGGGCACCGGGCCGAGTGCGTCGAGGACGGTGTGGCGCTTGCGCTGGCGCGCGAGGATTTCTACGAGGTGGCGGCGGCCGATCTGACCATTTTAAAGGAGCTCGTGCGGGTTCTGGCGAAGCGGCTGCGCGAATTGGCGGCCTCCGCGCCTCCCGAAGAGGCGCGGGTCGAAGGGGAGGGGATCGACAAGACGGAAGCCACGACCGAGGCCGAGGCGGCGCGCGATAGCGCCCAGGAGGCTCGCGAAGGGGCGGGGAGCGCGGGCGCCGTGGCTGCCGCGGGCGCCTCGGCTCAGGTCGCCGCGGCCGGGGGTCCCGTGCCCGCGACGCCCGGAGCGGCTCTGGCCGCAGCGGCCGCCGGCAAGGTCGACGCCGACGCCGAGATCGCGACCCCACCGGTGCCCGCGGTGCCGGCCGAGATTGGCCCCGGAATGGATCCGGTGGTCGCTCCCGAGCCGATCACTCCCGCGGCGCCTCCGGACGAGACGGGCGCGCCGGCCGCGCCGCCGGCGGGACCCACGCTACCGGGGCGCGGCTCGCGGCTCCGCTGAACGCGCCCTAGGCGCCGTGCTTGACGGCGGGCAGGGACGAACTTTCGAAGAGCCCCGCCACCGTCCGAACGAGCAACGACGGCTCGACCGGCTTCGGGACATGCGCGTCGTAGCCCGCGGCCAGGGCCTTCGCCCGATGGGCCTCCTGGGCGTACGCCGTGAGGGCCACCGCGGGGAGGCGCCGGCCGCGGCCGGACTCCGAGGCGCGAATGCTCTCGATCAGGGAGTAGCCCGATTCGCCGGGCATTCCGATGTCCGAAACGAGCACATCCGGCTTTCCGCGCCGCAGGAAGGCGCGCGCCTCGATGGCCGAGCTGCATGCGACGACTTGGGCGCCCCGCCAGGTCAGGACGCGCTGGAGCAGGATCCGCGAGTCGGCCTCGTCCTCGACGAGGAGCACGCAGGCTCCCTTCAGGGAGGGGAGCGGTGTGTCGGAATCCGCGATCGGCGGTTCGGAGCGCGCGGCGCCGGGCCGGGACCGCATCGCGACCGGGGCGAGCGGCGCGAGCGTGGTGGTCGGGGCGCGATGGACCGGAAGCGTGAGAGTGAAGGTCGCTCCCCGTCCTTCGCCGGGACTCTCCGCCCTCACGCTGCCTCCGTGCATCTCGACCACGTGGCGCACGATCGAAAGCCCCAGTCCCAGACCGGAGTGCTTTCGCGACTGCGTGCTGTCCGCCTGCCGGAACCTCTCGAATACGCGCGGCAGGAATTCGCTGCGGATCCCGATGCCGCTGTCCGCGACCGAGAGCTGGACGTTCCCGTTCTGGCGCTCCAGGGAAACGTCGATCCGTCCGCCCTGCGGAGTGAACTTGACGGCGTTCGCGAGGAGGTTCCAAACCGCCTGCTGCAGGCGCGCGGGATCTCCTAGCACGAGGGCGGGATCGGGGTCGAGTCTGGTGGAAAGGGCGATCTGCTTGGCCTCGGCCGCCGGCCGCACGGCTTCGGTGGCGGCTTGAGCC
>JANLXD010000331.1:0-4302 GCA_031364935.1 Candidatus Eiseniibacteriota bacterium | reverse complement strand
GCCCGAGGCCGACTTCAAGTACGAGGAGATCAAGGAAGATCTCAAGAAGGTGGTCATGAACCGGAAGCTCGAAGAGGCGTACCGGCGCTGGTACGATCGGGTCCGGAAGACGGTCAACGTCGAGCTGAAAGAGTAGCGAGGGGAGGGGGTCATGGGGAGGTGACGGCGAGGCGCCCCAGTCTACTCATCACCATGGGCGACCCGGCTGGAATCGGGCCGGAGATCGTGGTGCGCTCACTCGCCGCGCCGGCGCTCCGCCGGATCGCGCGGCTCGCGGTCGTGGGCGACGCGGAGATCCTCGACCGCGCGGTCGCCAAAGCCCGCGTCCGGGTGCGCTTCCGTCCCGTGCCGGTCGAGAGCTACGACCCCGACGACGAGCGGCCGGGCATTCCCCTCATCGCGTCCAGCTCGGACGGGTTCGACATTCTCGAGATCCGCACGCCGACCGCCGCGTCGGGCCGTGCGGCGGCGCGCGCCATCCAGGTCGCCGCGCAGCTCGTCTTGGGCCGCCGCGCCGACGGCTTGGTCACGGCCCCCATCTCCAAGGTCGCGCTCCGCGCGGCCGGCTATCCCTACCCCGGACACACCGAGTTCCTCGGAGCGCTCGCGGGCGTCCCCGAGACCAAGATGCTTTTCGTGGGCGGTCCCTTCCGCATTTTGCTCGCCACCGTGCACCTGCCGCTCCGGGAAGTTCCCGACGCGCTCGCCGTCGAGCCGCTCCGCCGCACCATCGAGTTCGCCGCGCTGGCCCTCCGGAATTTCAAGTGGGGCGAGAAGCGGGCCGTCTCGGTCCTGGGGCTGAATCCGCACGCGGGGGAGGGGGGCCTGTTCGGGGACGAGGAGGAGCGCGTCATCCGTCCCGCCATCGCGGCGGCGCGGTCCGCGGGGATCGCGGCCGAAGGCCCCTATCCGGCCGACACCTTCTTCGCGCAGCAGGCTGGGCGTCGCGATCTGGGCGTGGTCGTGGCCATGTACCACGACCAGGGCCTCATCGCCGCGAAGAGCGGCGGCATCGGCGGCGCGGCCAACGTGACCCTGGGGCTTCCCTTCGTCCGGAGCAGCGTGGACCACGGCACCGCGTTCGACCGCGCGTGGCGCGGCGGCGCTCGGGCGCCGGATCCGGCCGGCCTCGCGACCGCGGTGCGCGTGGGAGCCGATCTCGCGCTCCGCGCGGGGCGGCGCCCCCTGGGGTGGACATGGCGCTGATCCGCCTGGACCACGTATCCCGATCCTACGGCGACCGGATCGCCCTGAGCGACATCACGCTCTCCTTCGAGCCCGGCGAGTGGGTCTTCGTGCTCGGGCCGAGCGGCGCCGGGAAGTCGACGCTCCTTCGCCTGCTCGCGCTGGCCGAGAAGCCCTCGAGCGGCAAGGTGCAGGTCGATCCCGGCGACGTCCCCGGCCGCCACGGTGGCACGCGGGTCTCCAGCCGCCAGATGCGCCGGCTGGTCGGCGTGCTGGGGCAGGAGTTCCGTCTCCTGACCGACCGCTCCGCCTACGAGAACATCGCCCTTGCCTGCCACATCTCGGGGATCTGGGATCCGGTGGAGATCGGAGAGCGCGTGAACCCCCTGCTCGACCAGATGGGAATCCGAGGTAAGGAGCTGCTCAATCCGAACGACCTCTCCGCGGGGGAGAAGCAGCGCGTCGCCCTCGCGCGCGCCATGGCGCGACACCCGCGCATTCTCATCGCCGACGAGCCGACAGGAAATCTGGACCCCGCCGCGGCCACGCAGATCTTCGCGCTCCTCCGGGAGATCTGCGCGCGCGGCACGCTGGTTTTGGTCGCGACCCATGCCGAAGACTGGGTGCGCCGCTATCCCGGACGCGCGATCCGCCTGGAGCACGGGCTTCTCCGCGCCGACGAGGCCGCCCCGCAAGGCTCGGCCGAGGTGCTGCCGCGATGATGTCGAGCGCCCGCTATGTTCTTCGCGAGCTGTGGCGCGGGCTGGTCGAGCACCGGACCCTTCTTTTCACCAGCGTGCTCTCCATGTCCTCGATCCTGCTCATCTTTCTCTTCTTCCTCATGATCATCCAGAGCGTGGCCCACTACACCGACCACCTCGAGTCGCGCGAGGAGATCTCCGTGTTCCTGAACGAGGGTCTCGCGCGCGCCGATCTGGCGCAGGTGCAGGCTTCGCTCCAGGCGATTCCGGGGGTCGGGAGCATGCGCTACGTCAGCAAGGAAGAGGCGTGGGCTTCGTTCCGCGAGGACGTCGCCGACGAGGCGCTGATCCAGGCGGTCGGGACCAACCCGCTCCCGGCGTCCTTCGTCATCCGCCCGGCGGTCGGATACCGGAGCGCGGACGGCGTGCGCGCGATCGCGCGCGAAGCGGAGACGGTCGCCCACGTCGAGGACGTGCGCTACGCCGGGGAGTGGGTGCTCCGCGCCGAGCAGGTCGTCCGAACGCTGACCCAGATCGGCGCGGTGATCGGGGTCATCGTGGTGCTCGGCGTTCTCTTCGTCGTGGGCGCCACCACGCGACTCTCCGTCCAGACCCGGCTCGACTCGATCCACCTGGTCCGCTCGCTGGGCGGCGGGTTCGTCTTCAACGAAGCCCCCTTTCTCCTCGAGGGGTTCGTGCTCGCCTCCCTCTCATCCCTGCTCACCATCCTGATCGCGCACTTCCTGAACGACTCGCTGGCCGAAGGGCTGTTCCGGCTGGAATTCCTCCCCACCTCGACCCTCGCGCTCTTCGTCGGGGTGAGCGGCCTTCTGGGACTCCTCGGGAGCTGGATCGCGGTAGTGACGCTTCCGAGGAAATGGCTGCTCTAGCCCTCCTTCTCGCGCTTCTCTTCCCTGCCGCCCTCTCGGCGCAGGAGGGGCCGCCGCCCGCTGTCCCCGCGCCGGAGATTTTGGCGCAGGCCGCGCCGCCCACCCCGCCCAGCGCGGCCGTGGCCGACAGCTCCGCTCCCGACGAGGGGTCGGGCACCGAGATCCAGGCGCAGAAGCGCGAGCTGGAGACGCTCCGCCAGGAGCTGGAGAACCGCCGCCAGCTCTCGAAGCAGCTGAAGGGGCGCGAGCGGAACATCCTGGGCGAGCTGCGCGACACCGAGCGGAATCTCCAGCTCACCCTGCGCTACCTGAAAGCACTGGAGCGGCGCCGGCGCGCCCTGGCCGGGGACCTGGGGCAGACGACCTCCGAGCTGGGGCGGACGGCGGTGCAGCTCGAGGCGGACCGCCGGCGGCTGGCGTGGCGCCTTCGCGAGATCTTCAAGCGCGGGCGGAGCCGCGACATCGAGTACATCCTCTCCGCCCGCTCGTTCGGCGACCTGGTCACCCGCACCTACTATCTCGCCCGCGTCGCCCGCGAGGACCGCCAGCAGATGCTCCTCACGCAGGCGCGCCGGGTGGCCGTCCAGGATACGAAGACGCGGCTGGAGGAGCGGAAGCGGGAGCTGGACCGCCTGGCCAACGAAACGCAGAAGGAGAGGCAGGCGCTTTCCCGGCTCACCGCCGAGCGCCGGCGACTCCTCAAGGGCGTGCGCTCCGATGCCAAGTCCAACGAGCAGGCCCAGGCGGAAATCCAGCGCGCGAGCCGGCGGATCCAAGGGCTGATCGAGCAGCTCGAAAAGCGGCGGCTCGCCTCCGAGCGCGGGGCGCCCGGGGAGCTGCCGCTCTTCGGCGACTTCTCGAAGAACAAGGGACGGCTCGCCTGGCCGGTGAACGGGAAGATCATCCGGGGCTTCGGGAACCAGAAAAACCCCCGGTTCAACACATCTACCTATAACAGCGGCCTCGATATAGGCGCCGCGTTCGGGACGCCGATCAAGGCCGTGGCGCGCGGCCGGATGGATTATGTCAACTGGCTCGAGGGCTACGGCAAGTGTGCTATCCTGAACCACGGAGGCGGGTTCTACACGCTGTACGCGCACGCCTCGGAAGTCACTGTGCCGGTGGGCAAGGACGTCGCCGCCGGCGAAGTCATCGGCCGGGTCGGCGACACCGGCTCTACGATCGGAACGGCACTCCACTTCGAGATTCGCCGGGGGAAGCAGGCGCTGAACCCGCTCGAGTGGCTCCGGTAGCCGTTTGACCCATGAACGCAGACACCGTGCGCGGCCAGGACGAGGCTCTCGCCCTGATCTCGGCCGCTTTGAAGACCGGCCACGTCGGCCACGCCTACCTGTTTCACGGGCCGGCGGGGGTGGGGAAGACGCGCGCGGCGCTCGGGTTTGCGCGCGCTCTCCTGTGCGAGCGCCCCACGGCCGATGGAGCTCCCTGCGAGTCGTGCCCCTCGTGCGTGGCGGCCGCCGCCCTTCGCCATCCCGATCTCGAGCTTCTCGTCCCGCTCCCCACGT
>JANLXD010000275.1:0-2650 GCA_031364935.1 Candidatus Eiseniibacteriota bacterium | reverse complement strand
AGCGCGACGCCCGCGAAGCCCGCGGCGATGCCGGCCATCACCCGGACCGAGGGTCGCATTCCGCTGCCGCTCAGCCACTCCATCATGACGAGCCAGAAGGGGATCGTGGCCACGAGGAGAGCGGCCAGGCCCGAGGGTACGCGCTGCTCCGCCCACGAGACCCCGCCGTTACCGCCGAGGAAGAAGAGGATGCCGAGCACTGCCGCCGCGGTCCACTGCTCGCGCGTGGGGCGCCTGGCTTCACCTCGGAGGGCGACCCAAAGGTAGAGAAGCGCTCCCGCTATCAGAAAACGAATGCCCGCCATGAGCAGCGGCGGCATCGTTTCGATCGCAAAGCGAATCCCGAGGTACGTGCTTCCCCAGATGACGTACACGCACGCGAACGCCAGCGCGAGCTTGACCCGGGAAGGAGAGTCGGTCGCCGCGGTCACGGCGCCTTCCTCTTGGTCGCGCGGGCGGCGGCCGTGGTCAGCGGTAGCTGCGCCGACTCCTTGACGGAGGAGAGCACGATCGTGGTCCGCGTGGAACGGATGTTGGGGAGCGCGCCGAAGGATTCGCGCAGGAGCCGCCCCAGCGCGTCGGTGTCGGGCACGCGCACCTTGACCAGGTAGCAGTCCTCGCCGGCGACCTGGTGGACCTCCTGCACCTCGGGGAAGCGGGCGATCTTCTTCCCGGTGTCGAGGCCGCCGATGCGCTCGTCCGCATGGACGAAGATGAAGGCCAGGAGGGGGGCGCCGATGACGGCCGGGTTCACGCGCGGCTCGTAGCCGCGGATCACGCCGGTCCGCTCCAGCTTCCGGATCCGCTGGAGCACGGCCGAGGGGGCCAGCCCCACGCGGCGGGCGATCGCCACGTTTGACGTGCGGGCGTTCTCCTGAAGAATCGACAGTATTGTAAGGTCCTGCTTGTCGATCATTCTGTTTCAAGCCTCCAAAACAGAATTATAGGCCAGACAGCCCCAAGGCGCACTCCGAATCTTGCGGTCGAATGGCGTCGCGCCCTCCGGCCGGCGGGCGTAGAATGGCGCGGTCTACCCGGGGGGAATCTCAGTGTTTCTCGTACTTCTGCTCGTGACGCTCGTCGTGGCCCTCTTGACCTCGGGCCTCGTTGTCGCCGTGTTTCGCCGCCCCATCCGGCAGATCCTGGACCGCATCATCGGTCCCGATCTGGCTCCCGCCTGGCAGCGGTTTCTCATGTTCGCAATCTTTGTCGTCGGGGTGTCGTCGGGCGTCCAGATCTGGAAGCTGGAGCAGTACGTCCGGGTGGAGAACATGGGCCCCGCAGGCGCCGCCCGGGCGCCGCTGGTTTTGAACGCCGAGTCGATGGGACTCGAGGTCTACCGGACGATTCTCCAGGTGCTCCAGGGCATCGCCTGGGCGCTCCTGGCGTTTTTCGTCGTGGCGCTTGCCGCCTTCGTGTTCTTACGGCGCGGGGAGTCGCATCGCGGGGAGCGCGGCGCTTAGCACCGTTGACGCGGGGCGCCCCATCGAGGGCGCTCCGCGCTACACTGGTCTGCCATGCCCACCTCGGCTCTGGGTCTCGTGCTCGGCACCGCGTTCGCCGCGGGGCTCAACGTCTACGCCACGGTCGCGACCCTCGGCCTCCTTCACCGCTTTCACGCGATCACGCTGCCCGATGCGCTCCAGCCGCTCGCGCACCCTGCCATCCTCGGCCTGGCGCTGCTCCTGTACGTCGTGGAGTTCTTCGCGGACAAGATCCCGGCCATCGACCACCTCTGGGACGCGGTGCACACGTTCATCCGGCCTCCGGCGGCTGCGATGCTCGCCTTCGCGGCGGTCGCGAACGTGGACGAGCCGTGGCGGCTCGGGGCGGCGCTGCTCGCGGGCACGGTCGCGCTCGCGTCCCACGGCGGGAAGGCGACCACGCGCGTCGCGGTCAATGCGAGCCCGGAGCCGTTCAGCACCTGGTTGGTGAGTCTGGGGGAGGATGCGCTCGCGATCGCGCTCACGTGGCTCGCGGCGACGCATCCGGTGCTCGCGATCGCGCTCGCGGTGGTCCTGACGATCGCGGCGGTGTGGGTGGTGGTGATCCTGGTCCGTCTGGCTCGGCGCGTGGTGGGACGGCTCGGCACCGCCTGAACTACGCTACAAAGGCCGCCCTTCGCTTGTGCGGATCCAGGTGCCGCTTCCGCACCCGGATCGCGGCGGGCGTCACCTCCACCAGCTCGTCGTCGTTGATCCACTCGATCGCCTGCTCGATGTTCAGATCGCGCGGCGGCGTCAGCTTGATCCCCTGCTCGGACGTGGATGCGCGCATGTTGGTGAGGTGCTTTTTGCGGCAGGCCTGGACGATGAGGTCGCCGTCCTTCACCTGCTCGCCCACGACCTGACCCTCGTACACCGAGTCGGTCGGCTTGACGAAGAAGAGGCCGCGGTCGCCTAGCTGGTCCAGCGCGTAGGCGGTCACGTCGCCCCCCTCCTTCGCGACCATCGCGCCGCGCTTCCGGTTGGGCAGGGCGCCGCGGTGCGGCCCGTACTTGTCGAAGAGATGGTTCAAGAGCCCGGTCCCCTTGGTGAGCGTGAGGAACTCGGTCCTGAAGCCAAGCAGTCCCCGCGACGGGATCGAAAACTCCATGCGGGCGCGGTCGCCGTGCCGGCCCAAATGCTGGAGCTCGCCGCGACGCTCGCCG
>JANLXD010000236.1:0-8713 GCA_031364935.1 Candidatus Eiseniibacteriota bacterium | reverse complement strand
TCAAGCCGCACCCGCACGGCGTGGAGCTGGGTATCTTGCTCAAGATGCTCCACGAGACCAAGGCGAAGAACCTGCGCGGATTTCTGAGCAGCGATTTCTCGCGCGTGAGCCCCGCGGTGGCCGAGGGGATCGCGCGCTCCGCCGGGCTTCGGCCGGAGTACTCGCCCCAGAAGGCGGCGCGCGACCAGGCCGAGGCGCTCTACAACGCGATCCAGGCGACCAAGCTGATGGCGCCCCCGGCCAACGTGCTCTCGCCGATCGGCGAGGAGCTTCTGCTCGAGGGCTTGAAGAAGCAGATCGACGCGCGCTTCTACGCCGCGACGTCGCGCTCGCCCACGGTCTATCGCGGAAATCCGTTCCTGGTCGAGGCCGCGCTCGCGTACGGCGGGGAGAACCTGCCCGGCGACGAGCTGGTCACGCTGCTTCGCTACGCGAACCGCGTGCCGCTTCTGTATCAGCAGTCGGCGTGCGCGGTAACCAAGGCGGTCCTCGGGACCAACTGGAAGGCCTATGGGCTTCAGCAGTCGAAGGGAGCGCTCCCCACGGCGCCGATGATCTTGATGGTGCACATTGCGTCGGTCTGGGTGCCGTTCACGTCGGAGAGCAAGGAGGCGGTGGCCTCCTACCCGGAGATCGCGAAGGAGATCCGGCTGGCGCTCCAGGACGTGGGCCGGAAGCTGGGAATCTACATCCGCCGCGGGATGCGCGAGGCCGACGCCGAGAAGAAGCGCTCGTACATCGAGAAGTACATCCCGCACATCGGCATCGCGCTTCAGGAGATCCTCTCGATCTCCGACAAGGAACGGGACAAAGTCTGCGACACTCTGAAGGACACCCTGGAACGGAGTCGACAGTGAGCGCGAAGGAACGGAGTTCGAAGGCGGTCGAGAAGGAACGGCCCCCGAAGGCGGTCGAGAAGGCCCCGAAGGTGATGGAGAAGGTCGTTCCCAAGATCAAGCGCGAGGCGAAGGCCGTCGAGGACTCGATCTTGAAGCGGAAGAAGCCCGTCCTCAAATTCCCGGTCCGCTCGCTGGCCAACGTGCGCTATCTCGAAAAGGAAGGCTACTTCGAGATCCGCGGGAAGAAGAAGGAGCGCACCCTCACGGTCAACACCGTGAAGTCGTTCGCCCAGACGCTCCGGATGATGGCGCTCTCCAAGTCGCTGGTCGAGACGGACGACATCGCCACGAAGCGGGAGGCCTACTACGTCTCGAAGAACTGGGGCGACGCTCGCTTCCTGGAGCAGACCGAGTCGGACACGGTGATGGACGACGTCGAGGCGCTGTTCGAAGTGAACCGCGAGCAGATGGGTTTTGTCCCCGAGGAGAAGGGGGGCGACGTCTCCGGCGCCCTGACCGTGATCGACAAGGACCCGGACACGGGCAAGCTGCTGCACATCGACTGCACCAAGTTCGGGAGCGGCGCCTACTCCATCCCGATCTCGGTCGAGCACCTGGATTTCGAGACCAAGGCCAAGTTCATACTGGTGATCGAGACCGCGGGGATGTTCCAGCGGCTGGTGAAGCACGGCTATGCGAAGAAGGCCAACTGCATCCTGGTTTCGATGGGGGGTGTGCCGACGCGCGCCTGCCGGCGCTTCATCCGGCGGCTGGCCGACATGAAGAAGATCCCGGTGTACGTCTTCGTGGACGGCGACCCGTACGGAATCACCAACATCTACCGCACGTTCAAGGTGGGCTCCGGCAACGCGGCCCACATCAACGAATTCTTCTGCGTGCCGCAGGCGCGCTTCCTGGGGATCACGCCGCAGGACATCATCGACTACAAGCTGCCGACCCACCCGCTCAAGGAAGTGGACGTGAAGCGGGCCAAGGACGCCATTAAGAACGACCCCTTCTTCCACCACCACAAGTCCTGGGCCGCCGCGATGGAGAAGCTGATCTCCATGGGAGTCCGCGCCGAGCAGCAGGCGCTGGCCGCGCACGGGCTCAACTACGTGATCGAAACGTACCTTCCCGAGAAGATCGCCCACCCGGAGCGGTTCCTGCCGTAGCCCGGGGCCGCGCCGGCCCATGACGCCCCAGCCCCCCGAGCCTAAAGAGCCAGCCGACCTCCAGGCCCTCCGAGAAGCCGTCGAGGGCGTGGACCGCGAAATCTTGGCTTCGTTGAAGAAGCGGATGGAGCTGGTCGACGAGATCGCCCGCGCCAAGCTCTCGAGCGCGGCGCCGTTTCGCGATCGCAAGCGCGAAGAGCAGGTTATCGACCGCATCCGGCAGCTCGCGACCCAGCTCGGCCTGGACGCCCACGAAATCGAGCGCCTCTACCGGGACATCATGGAGATGTCGATCGGCCGCCAGCAGGCGTTCGTCCGTTCGCTGGAGGGCGTGCCGCTTCGCGTGGCCTACCAGGGCGTCGAGGGCTCCTTCAGCCATCTGACCGCGCAACGGCACTACACCGGACGGAAACACGGCGTTTTGTTGAACGGCCACGACACCTTCCGCGGCGCGGTCGACGCGGTGCGGGAAGGGAGCGCTGATTTCGCGCTGCTCCCCATCGAAAACACCACGGCCGGGAGCGTGCACGAGACCTACGACCTCCTTGCGGAGGGGGGCGTGACGATCACCACGGAAGTCGTGAGCCAGGTGGAGCACTGCCTGCTCGCGCTCCCGGGCGCCAAGCTCGAGGAGATCCGCACCGTCATCTCCCATCCCCAGGCGCTCGCGCAGTGCGAGGTGTTCCTGCGCTCCCTGCCGGGCGCCGCGGCCCGGCCCGAGTTCGACACGGCGGGCTCGGCGCGTAAGGTGCGCGAGAGCAACGATCCCACCCTGGCCGCGATCGCGAGCGAGTCGGCGGCGCGCCTCTACGGATTGGACGTGCTGGCCCGCGGCATCCAGACGCAGGAGGGGAACTACACCCGCTTCGTCGAGGTGGCGCGCGAGGCGACGCCCTGCCCGCCGGACGCGGCATGCAAGACGTCCTTGTTGTTGTCCTTGGCGCACAAGCCAGGGGCGTTGGGGGAGGTGCTCGCGCGTTTCGGCGGGCGCGGGCTGAATCTGACGCGGATCGAGTCGCGCCCCATCCTGGGCACGCCGTGGCAGTACCGGTTCTATCTCGATCTGGAGGGGCACGCCGCGTCGGAGCCGGTGCGCGCGGCGCTCGAGGAATTGAAGCCGCTCACGACCGACGTGCGGGTGCTGGGGACCTACCCGAGGGCCGAGGCGCCTCCCGAGTCCGGCGCCACGCGGGCCGAGGCGCCCCCGAAGAGCTAGGTCCCCGTCGACTCCGCGGCGGCCGCCGTCGGCACGATCGGCGGGGGCTTCACGTCCGAGGTCTCGATCCACACGTAAATCTTGGCGCCGTCCTGATCCAGGGTCAGCCTCTCGCCCGGCGGGAGCGCCTGGACCTGCCTCCAGTAGTGGCGGATGTCGACGGAGTAGTCGCCCACCTCGATCTTTGCCTTCAACCCCATCGCGACCATGGCGTCGACCGTCTTCTTGGGGAGCGTCATCCCGACGGTGGCCATGTCCTTCCCCGGCTCCCAGACTTCCATCCGGACCTTGGGGTTCTTGCCCGCCCACCACGGGTGCCCGGACGGCGGCTGGGTACGGACGGTCCAGATGATGCCGAGGCCCAGGCATACGGCAGCGAATAGGGTGACGCCGAGAATCGTTTGTCGTCGTGTCACGAATCCCCTCCTGGGCGGCCGGGCGCCCGCAGGCTGCCCCGACACTGCGATGAGCCGCTCGCTCCCTCTACGCCTCCTGGGGCCTCCGGGTTTCGCCGGGCGCCGGCTTGCCCAGCGCGTCCTCCGGCGCCTCGCGGCGCACCAGTCCGCGGTAAGCCAGGGCCAGGGCCAAGCCCACGCCGAAGGTCGTCACCACCGTGGCCCCCGTTGGCAGATCGAAGTGGTACGAGGCGAGCATTCCCGCCACCGAGACGATCACCCCCGTGATCCAGCCGATCGCCAGCCGGGCGCGGGCCCCGTCGGCAAGGAGCATCGCAATCACGGACGGCACGATGAGATACGAGAAGACGAGAAGCACGCCCGCGACCGCCACCGACTGGGTGACGACGAGCCCGAACGTAAGGTAGAAGAGGAAGTCCCACAAGCGGACCTGGTTTCGCGTCATGCCGGTGGTCTCGCCGCGTGAGATCGCGAAGAACGGGCGCCGCCACACAAAATGCAGCACGCCGATCACGGTGTAGAGCGCCGCGAGCCGCGCCACCTCGCCCGGGGAGGCGGCGAGAAGATTCCCTACGAACATGAACTTGATGTGCTCGGCGCCTTCCGGAGTGCGATCGACGATCAGGATCGCCGCCGCGGCCGCAACGGCGTAGACGATCCCAATGAATGCCTCCTGCGGAATCCGGCGCTTCTCGGCCTTGAGCACCGCGAGGAGTCCCGCGCCCACGACCACGGCCGCGATCGAAAACCAGGCGGACGCGGGGGAATGCAGGTCGAATCCCATCAGAAAGCCCACGGTCGCGCCCAGGGCCGCCACCTGCGCGAGCGCCAGGTCCACGAAGATCACCCCGCGTTCCACGACGTGAAATCCCAGATAGGCATGGATGGCCACGATCGCGATGCAGGCGAGGAGCGGCCACATCAAAAGCTGGAGCGCTTCCATCAGGAGCGCCCTCCACCCGCGAGCGCCTTCTGGATCAGGGCAAGCTGCGCGTCGAACAGCGAGAAGTAGTCCTTTGCCTCCGGAGTCGCTCCGACCGAGGGGGGCAGGATCACGACGGCGGCGCCGGCGTTCTTCGCGATCTGCGACGGCAGCTTGGGGTCGAAGTACGGCTCGATGATCATCAGCTTCACGTCCTGATCCTTCATCAGCCCCGTCATCTCCTGCACGTGCTTGGGCGTGGGCGGCACGCCGGGCCGCGGCTCGACGTAGTCCTTCACCTCGATCCCGAAGGCCTTGGCGAAATAGGGCCAGGATCGGTGGTAGGTGACCACGTTCATGCCGTCCAGATGAAGATCCTTGGCGCGCTTCCGCCACCCCTCCAGCCTCGACTTGAGCTGGCGCTCGAAGTCGGCGTATCGCGCCTGGTAGACGGCGCGGCCGTCCGGGTCGTTTCGGGTCAGGGCGTCGCGGATGTTGGCGGCGATCGCCAGTCCGTTCTCGGGGTCGAGCCAGTAGTGCGGGTTGCCCAGCGGATGGACGTCGCCCATCTCGCGTCCCACGCGGCCGCCCTGCTCCAGAATGTTCACGCCGTTCGACGCATCCACGAAGCCAGATCCTCCGGGGAGGATCTTCGAGTTGCGCGAGTTGTTGAGCAGCCCGGGCGCCCATCCCACTTCCAGGTCGCGACCGACTTCCACGAACACGTCCGCCTTCCGGAGCTTGAGGAGATAGGAGGGCTTGGCGTCGACAAAGTGCGGGTCCTGATAGCCCTTCGCGAGCGGCTCCACGTTGACGCGGTCGCCGCCGATCATCTGTGCGATCGAGGCCAGATCCTGCGTGGTGGTCACGACGTTGAGCTTCTTGGCCGCTTCTCCGGGGACGGCGACCAGGAACAGCGCCGCCAGGATGGCCAGTACCGGCGCCGTGAGACGCCTGAGGATTCTAGGATGATGGTTCATATCGAAATTCTCCTCCGGCCTAGAACGGGTGCTGCCCGTGCGGGCCGATGTTGAAGGTGGTCTTCAGGAAGTAGGTCATCTCGTCCGAGCCGATCGTGTCGCGCCGGCGCACCTGTGCGCTCACCAGGCTGAACTCGCTGGGCGTGAAAGTGAGGAAGCCGAGCTGCCCCTGGTCCGAGGGTCCGCCGTCCAGCGACTCGGACTGGTCCAACCGCAGACCCGCGTGCCAGCGCCGCGCGAACTGATAGTCGACGTAGGCGAACCCGCCGTGTCCTTTCAGGTCCGGAGTCCCGAACTGTTCGGCGCGACGCTGCATCCACTCGACTTGTGCGACCAGCGAGCGATAAATAGCTCGGCGCGGGTTCTTCCACCGAAAGGTGACGTCGGCGCCCAGCAGGGTTGCGCGCAGCGCTTTGGTGTTGGGGGTCACGAAGTCGGTGTCCGCCAGAGCGGCGCCGTTCGCTCCGTTCGCGACCGAAGCGCCCAGCGTGAAATTGATCGCCTCTCCCATGTCGAAGAACGTGGAGAGCCGCGAGGTGTAGAGCAGGTCCTTCCCGCGGAACGCCTCGAACGAGGGGACTTCAGCGCGGTCCGGCGTGTTGGTCACTTCGGCGTCGAGGTTCAGGTAGACCGGCACCGGGATGAGCCACGAGACGGACGCCCCCGCGCCCGCCAATCCTTCCTCTCCCAGGAATCGCTCCGCCGCGAGCGGTCGGTCGGCGAACGGCGTCTCCGGCGGGTGGGTCCGGTTGAACTTGCCGAAGTTGTTCCGGAATTTCCCAACTTTGGCCGAGAGCCCCGCCGGCAGGGTGAGCAGAGTGAGGTAGCCCTCCTCCAGATCGATTCCCTCCCGGCTCACCGAGATGAAGAAATCGGCACGGCTGTACGGATCGACGTTCGCCTGGAATCCCAGCTCGGCCTCGCGGAGATCGAAGGTCCGGGAGCCGGGAACGTCGCTCACGTCGCCCGCCTGGGCTTGGAACCAGCCGATCACGCTCACGTTCGGATTCAGCAGACTCGAGCCGGCCGAAACACCCGACGTAGGTGTCGGCGGTTCGGACGGTGTTTGCGCTTGGGCGACGCTCGTGTTCGCGGCTCCGCTCACCAAGAGCAGAACGGCGAGGGCGAGCTTCGCGCCGATGCCATGGCGCACGGGAAGCCTCCTCGGTTGTAGGTGTTTGATTCGAAAAACGCCGGGGAAAGCTACGCGAGCGGCGGGGCGCGGCCTCGATGGAGCGGAAGATCCTGCTCGGCGTGGGAATCCTCTGCCGCGAGGGCAACGGATTCGGCCGTCGGTGCTGGTGTCGGGGGACTGGCGGGGCGCGCCAGATCGGCGGCGCTGTACTGCATCGCCTTGCACAGCTGGCAGCCGGGCTGGTCGGCATGGTGATGCGCGGCGCCCAGCGCCAGCCAGCCCACAAAAAGGGCCAGCGTGAGCACGATGAGAAGCGAATGGCGCGGCTGGAAGCGGCTCATTGTATGGAGAACCTTAGCAGAGGGGGGGTAGTTCCGCCACCCGTCACCCCCGCCGCGAGGCGAGGATCATCCCCACACCCCAGACGATCAGGAGCACCGGCCAGTAGCGCCAGACGTTGCCGTGCAAATAGCCCAATTGGTGCAGCAGGAGCACCACACCGATCGTGATCACCACGAGGGGGAGGGCGATTCCTACGCCTTTTCCGGGCATCGGGACTCTCCAGGGAATTTGGTTTCCATGCGAGGTCCGGGTCTCAGAGCGCCCGGACGGCCTCGCGCCGCACGCGCAGATGGATCAAGGGGCTCTCCACTCGGATCCGGAGCGGCGGCCCCGAGCCCTCCGAGGTCCAGACTTTCACCTTCGAGCGGCCGGCCACCCGCTCCACGAAATCCTCGGGCAGGGATCGGAACGACAGCGGCGACAGAAACTCGATCCGGACCGGACCGCTGGGTGGAATTCGGAGGTCGACGCTCGACATTGTTCCGCGAATCCGGATTACCGATGGACGCGCCGAGCCGGTCGCGACCACGTGTACCCCCGAGCAGATCGCTTCCAGATCCAGGTGCTCCGGACGCAGATGGGAAAAATCGGCGCGCACTTCCGAGAAGAGGCTCTTCGCTTCCAGCCGCACGCGGAGTCCCTCGGGAGCCGTGACCCGAAGATCGCCCCCCAGGGGAGCCTGGTATACGTGGGGTCCGGCGGGCGGCCACGTTAATATTGCGGCGCCGCCCGAGGAGAGGAAACGGGGAACGGTGCCTTCCTCGTGCCCCATGCCGCCTGTGCCGCTGGCGGTGATATCCAGGGTCTTCGCGGCGCGCGGACCCGATTTGGAGCCCACCACCAGCGAGCCGCCGAACACGCGCGCGCGGAGGGTCAGGGCTTCCACACGCGGACGGCTCAAGTCGTAGACCTTGGCATAGGAAGGCGGAGCGGACGCACCGTGGTGATAGGCCCACCACGCGGCGTAGGCCAGGAGTCCGATGACGAGGAGCGTGGAGATCCAGCCGAGAAGGCCGTTGTTCAGCGCGTTCGCGAGAAGCGCCAAGCCGATCACGACGAGCAGGACTGGCCAGTAGTGGAGGAGCCACCCGCCCATCCCGGCGGGGAGAAATCCGAGATGCCCGGCCAGGAGGATGGCTCCGAGGCCGGCGAGAAGCACGCCGAGGACGAGCTTCATGAAATGCACTAGTACTCGCCGCCCACCTTGAGCCCGCTGGGCACATGCGATGGCACGGCCACCAGCTCCGTGTCGTCGGAGAGCGCTTTCAAGAAACGCACCAGCGCGCGCTCCTCCGCGATCGTCAGGTGGAGCGGCCGCACCTCGGGCGCCTGGTTCGGGACGTCCAGGCCCAGCCCGCGTCCGCCGCCGCGGTTGTAGAAGCGCACGACCTGCTCCAGCGTGGCGAAGGCGCCGTTGTGCATGTAGGGCGCCGAGTGCGCGACCCCGCGCAGCGAGGGGGCCTTGAAGGCGTGGCGATCCGCTTCCCGGTTCGTGACGGCGAAGCGGCCGGTATCGGGGTCGAGGTACGCGCCCGTCGAGTCGTGGGGCACGCCGATCACCGTGAACTCCTGCTCGGTGAAGTCGCCGGGCACGACGCTCGTCGTGAGCGGGAGGAAGTGGCAGCGCGAGCAGCGCGCCTTTCCGGCGAAAAGGTCCATGCCGCGGCGCACGTCCGCCGGCACCACGT
>JANLXD010000202.1:0-2002 GCA_031364935.1 Candidatus Eiseniibacteriota bacterium | reverse complement strand
GATCGCCGAAATCGCCGCGCGGGAGAGCTACGAGACCGGCGCGGACACCGCGGGCGTGCCGCTCTGGTGGGTCCGCGGGACCGGAGCGCGGCGCATCCCGTATGCCGCGACCCGGGGCGCTCTCGACTATTTCCTGAGGCTCACCCAGAAGTACCGGGACAACGACTACCGGATTCCGGGAGCCCAGCCGATGTTTTCGAGCGAGGTGGTCTACCGCGCGACGATCGACCGGAGGAAGACCTACACCGTGGGCGACACCGACTTCTCCGACGTCTACGTCGCGGGCATCGCGATGAGCTGGACGTTCGATGACGGGACCTTCATCCCCATGGTCACCGCGCACCGCACGGTCGTGTTATCCCCGCGGGGCGACGTCCTGAACATCCACGGGGATGGGGAGGGGATCGAGGACGTGACCTTTTCCACGCACCGGGGCATGGGCCGTTCCACCGAGCTCCGCCGCTAAAAGAAACCGGACGCCCTGGTGGGCGCCCGGTCGCTCGAATCCCTGACTCCGATCCGCTACTTCGATGCCATCTGCTTCATGAACTCGTCCTGCCCCTTCTTCATCTCTTCGGGGGTGACGTCCTTCACGTGGGTCGCCAGCGTCCAGTTGTAGCCGAACGGATCGGTGAAGTGACCCATGCGGTCGCCCCAGAACATGTCCATGACGGGCATGGTGGCCTTGCCGCCTTCGGACGTGGCCTTCTTGAACGCGGCGTCGACATCTTCGACGTAGACGTAGAAGGAGACCGGAGAGGCGCCGATCGTCTCCGCGGAGCGCGTCTTCATCACTTCGTCGTTGAGCATGATGATCGAGGTTCCGATCTGGATCTCGGCGTGCATGATCTTGCCGTCGGGGCCGCGCGCGATGCCGCGCTCCTTGGCGCCGAGCGCGCGCTTGTAGAACTCGATGGCCTTCGCGCCATCCACGAATGTGAGCGATGGGGTGACCGTGCTGTAGCCGTCGGGGATCGCCTTGACGTTCGCCATGATGCTAAACCTCCGTGAAGCGGTGGGTTGATCGGTCGCTGCGGGGCAATGACGAAGGTCCAGTATGCCACGGAGGCCCGGAGAGGAAAACGGTGATCCGAAACGCGGTGATTTCACCCCTGGCGAGGCTCTGGCGGGCGCGCGTGACCTCGGCGCTCCTCGAAGTTCCGGCCGAGTACGTCTTCTACCTCGCCGGCTGGCTTGCGTGGAGCCTCGATTGGGTGGCGCGCGGCCCCGCGCTCTGGAGCGCCGGCGGTGGGCGCGTTCCCGCGGGGAAGACCACCGCGGAGATCGTGGCCCGGGCGATGGCTCTGACCTCTCCCGGGCCCAATCCGGTCGCGACGCTGTCTCGGGCTCGCGCCGTATGTCGTGAGGCGGCAATACTCCTCGGCCGGTATGGGATCGGGTTATCGCTGGAGGAGGTGGCCGTTCATCCGCTCCCGGCTGGGCTCCGGCTCCCGAGCTGCGGCGCCACCGATCTCCTGGGGCGCTTTTTCTCCTGGGCCTCCGCGCGGAGCGAACCTTCGCCCGCCCTGACGATCTATTTCGTGGAGGAGCTGGGAAACCTGGCGGGGTGCTCGATCCCTGGGACCGACTGGATCCTTGTCGCGCTGAGCACCGACGGGACCACTGTGGTCCACGAGATCGGGCATCTGGCGGATCTCTGGAGGCACCACCCCGATCCGGCGAACGTGATGACGGATCGGCCCGGAGGCACGCACGACGCGATCACGCCCTCTCAGCTTGCGATGATACGCACCAGCCGCTTCGTACGCCCCGCCAGGGCGACGCTAGTCCGGAGAGGCGATGGGGATTGAGATGGGAGTGGGGTAGCGGACGGGTCCGAGTGCTGTGTCGATGGTGGGGCTGAGGCGCAGCGAGACGGTGTGGGTCTGGGTGGTGTAGCCCGCCAGGGCTAGCGCGGTTTCGAACACGCTTCGCGCGTCTCCCTGAAAGAAGCGAACCAAATTGAATTGGATGGCGATGGGAACGTCGACCGGCTCTCCGG
>JANLXD010000196.1:0-6291 GCA_031364935.1 Candidatus Eiseniibacteriota bacterium | reverse complement strand
GGTGCGCCGGGGCATTCCCACGGGCGTGACCGGGATGGTGGAAGCGATTTCGGACCCCCGCTTCGCGACGGGAGTGGGTCTGGCGCAGCACGCCTTCTGGAGCGACGCGAAGGCGCACGTGAACGGAGAAGGGCTGTTGGGGCGTATCTCGGGCGGGCTTCGACGTTGGATCGAGGAGCTGGTCTAGAACCGCGGGATAGGGAGGGGACGACGATGTTCGAGCTAGTCGACGAAGGGGTGGAGCGGTCCGGAGCCTCGATCAAGGTGATCGGCGTCGGTGGAGCAGGCGGCAACGCGGTGAATCGCATGATGGAGTCCGGCCTCTCGGGCGTGGAGTTCATCGTGGCCAACACGGACAACCAGGTCCTGGTGCAGTCGCGGTGCCCGCGAAAGATCCAGCTGGGCGGCGAGATCACGAAGGGGCTGGGCTCCGGCGCGAATCCCGCGGTGGGGCGCCAGTCGGCGGAGGCCGACGAGGCCATCATCGCGGATGCGATCGCCGGGTCCGACATGGTGTTCGTGACGGCCGGCATGGGCGGGGGCACCGGAACGGGCGCGGCCCCGGTGGTGGCGCGGATCGCGCGCTCGATCGGAGCGCTGACGGTGGGCGTGGTCACCAAGCCGTTCGAATTCGAAGGGCGGCGGCGCATGCAGGCCGCCGAGGACGGGCTCCGCGAGCTTCGGGAGAACGTCGACACCCTGATCGTGATCCCGAACCAGCGGCTGCTCGCGATCGTGGACAAGAACACGCCGCTCCGGGAGGCGTTCAAGACGGCGGACCAGGTGCTGCACCACGCCACCAAGGGGATCTCGGACCTGATCACCGTGCCCGGCCTGGTGAATCTCGATTTCGCCGACGTGAAGACGGTCATGGCCGAGCGCGGCAACGCGCTGATGGGCGCCGGCTACGCCACGGGGCCAACGCGGGCCTACGAGGCCGCCCAGTCCGCCGTGTCGAGCCCTCTGCTCGACGACGTCTCGATCTCGGGCGCGGAAGCGCTCCTGGTCAACGTGACCGGTGGCGAGTCGATGACGCTCCACGAGATCAGCGAGGCGGTGTCGGTGGTCGTGGACGCGGCGGGGCATGACGCGAACGTGATTTTCGGGGCGGTGATCGACGGCAGGATGGAGGACGGCATTTCCATCACCGTCATCGCGACCGGGTTCGGCCGCGCCGAGGCAAAGATGCGCTCGCCGTTCTCCCAGGCGACCAAGCAGGCGGTGGCCGCGCGGCCGCCGGCGCCGCACATCTACGAGCTGGAAACGCCCCGCGTGGCGCCGAAGCCGGTAACGGTCCGGCCCACGCTGGACGAGATCGAAGAGGAGCTGGACGAAACCCCGGAGCCGGCGCCGGCCGCGTCCGGATCCGCGGGAGCGCGTCCGTCGTTCCGGGTCGCCACGGGAAGCGCGCGGCGGCCCTTCGGAGGGCGAGCGATCACGCGGGACAACATGGACGTTCCCGCCTTCATCCGGCGGCAGATGGACTAGAGGGTCGGCGCCGGGCGACCGGCGTCGAGTGAAGAAGGGCCGGGCCGCCCCACGGACGGGGGCTCACGGTCCGGTAATGCGAACGCCCGCTCCAGGACGGAGCGGGCGTTTCGTCTTGGTGCGTCGAGGTTCGCGCGTCCAGGTTCGTTCGCGGCGGCCCAGCGCCAAGCGGGCCGCGCGGCGTACTCCCAGACTGGGCCTAGACTTGGCGGGCGCGGTGCGCTTCCGCCTGCGGCATCGTCTTCTGGACGCGACCGCTGCGGATGCAGCGCGTGCAGACGCGGAGCCGCTTCGGGCGACCCGCCACGACGGCGCGCACTTGCTGCAGATTCACTTCCCAGCGGCGCTTCGTGACGTTGTGCGCGTGGCTCACGTTCTGCCCGTGCTGCACGTGCTTGTTGCAGATGTCGCAAACTCTGGCCATGTTTCCTCCGGATTATCGATGAGCGGAGGAGTTTAACTGACGGCCCGTGCGTGTGTCTAGAGTGCATAGCAGCTTGGCGCTACGCGTTTTGGCGCGCGGGGAGGCAACGCTCCGGGGTCTCGGTCCTCGGCTCCGATGAGACCGGAGCCTGCGGAGAGCCCCCTTCGCGTTCCTCCCCTCGGGCCGAACACGGCCTCGCATCGAAGGGAGCTTCAAATGAAGCTCTTCATCTTGCTCGGCATTGTGCCGCTATTCTTCGGAATTGAGCTTGGCTGGAAGTGGATCGTCACGGACAGGCAGATGTGGCCCATTCTGCCGGATGCATATAGGCAGGCATCACCGCCATCCTTCGCAAACCCGCATGCTACCCTCCGCCAATGCCTGCTCTTTCTGATCCGATTCGCTATCTCAAGGGTGTTGGGCCGGAGATGGCTCGCCGCTTCATGCGTCTCAACATCGAGACGGTCGGGCATCTGCTCTTCCATGTTCCCGTTGGGTATCGGGATCGGCGGGAGTTCACTCCTATTGCCGATCTGGTGCCCGGAACGGAAGCCACCATTGTGGCTTCCGTGATGGAGAAGCGGGTGGAGCGGCGGCGGCAGCGGGGGCGGAGCGACCTTCGCGCGACGCTTCGGGACGAGTCGGGGTTTCTGCGCGCCGTCTGGTTCAACCAGGGCTTTCGAGGCTCGCAGCTCGAGGAAGGGAAGCGGTACCTCTTCTCCGGCGCGGTGCAGGTCTTTCACGGCGTCGAGCTGCACAATCCGGAGTTCGAGCCGCTCGAAACAGAAGGGGACCACGTTCATGTCGCGCGTCTGGCTCCTCGCTACGCGCTGACCGAGGGGATCACCGAGCGCTGGCTTCGCGCGCGCGTGCGCGAGGCGCTGGACGATCTCAAGCTGGGCGCCGACATCGTCCCGCCGGAGTGGGCCGGCCGCTTCGGCCTGCCTTCTCTTCGCGAGGCGCTGGAGCAGGTCCATTTTCCCTCGGATCTGGCGGAGACGGAGCCGGCACGGCGGCGCCTCGCGCTGGATGAGCTGCTGCATCTCCAAATCTCACTCCAGTTCGCGCGGCGCGAGCATCGGGGGCGGCATCGCGCGCGGCCGCTTCAGGCGGGCGCGGCGGCGATGCGCGGGTTTCTCTCTTCGCTCCCCTTCGCGCTCACGGCGGGCCAGCAGGGCGCGATCGCGGCGCTCGAGAGCGACCTCGACGCGGAGTCGCCGATGCGCCGGCTTCTCTTGGGGGACGTCGGCTCGGGGAAGACGGTGGTGGCTCTCGCGGGCGTGGCGCGGACCGCGGGGGCGGGCGCGCAGTCGGCGCTGCTCGCGCCCACGGCGATCCTGGCCGAGCAGCACGCCCGGACCGCGGAGCGGCTCCTCGCTCCGGCCGGGATCCGCTTCGCGCTTCTCACCGCGGCGACGCCCGCGGTGGAGCGCGAGGAGATCCGCTCGGGCCTCGCCTCGGGCGCCATCCAGCTCGTGATCGGGACGCATGCGCTCCTGGGCCAGGACCTCGCCTACCAGGACCTCGGCTTCGTGGTGGTGGACGAGCAGCACCGCTTCGGGGTGCGGCAGCGCGTCGCGCTCGCCGAAAAGGGAACCGGAAGCGCCGGGGCGCACCTCCTCGTCCTTTCCGCAACGCCGATTCCGCGCAGCCTCGCGATGGCGATCTACGGCGACCTCGATCTCTCGCTCCTCCCCGAGAAGCCGCCGGGGCGCGCGGTGGTGACGACGGAGGCGGTGAACGGGGACGATCGTGCCGGGCTTCTCGATCTCATCGTGCGCGAAGTGACGAACGGCGGCAGCGCGTTCGTCGTCTACCCGGTCGTCGAGGAGTCGGAGGATTCCCTCCCCGATGCCAAGCCTCTCAAGGCCGCGACCACGAAGGCGGCCGCGCTCGCGCGCATTCCCGCGCTTGCGTCCGCCGGCGTTGCGCTCATCCACGGCCGCCTGAAGCCCGCCGAGCGAAGCGCCGCGATCGAGAGCTTTCGCTCGGGGGCGGTGCGCGTGCTGGTGGCGACGACGGTCGTCGAGGTGGGGTTGGATATTCCGGATGCGACGCTGGTCCTGATCGAGAATCCCGACCGCTTCGGCCTGGCGCAGCTCCATCAGCTGCGCGGCCGTGTCGGGCGCGCGGATCGGCCGGGCCGGTGCGTGCTCGCGCTGACGCGCGACATGGGGGAGCTCGCGCGGAAGCGGCTCGCGCTGTTCCGGAAGATCTCGGACGGGTTTCGCCTGGCGGAGGAGGATCTGGCGTTGCGCGGCCCGGGTCAGGTGCTGGGAACGTCGCAGCACGGCTTCCCCGAGCTTCGGGTAGCGGATCCGCTCCGCGATGCCGATCTCATGGAAGCCGCGCGCGAGATCGGCATCGAAGTGCTGGATCAGGGCGAGCGGGAGCAGGGGAGAGAGCATCTGCGGGCGTGGATCGGGACGCACGCCCCGGGCGTCGACCAGTTCCTGGGCAGCGGGTAGCCAGAATTTCCGAAAGTTGCGGGTAGATAGGCCGATAGACGGGACGAACAGGGATCGTCGTCGGCCCCGAGGGAGCGAACGGCATGAACATCGAGTGCACCAGTTGCCACGCGCGCTACACGATCGCCGATTCGCTCGTGCCGCCGCAGGGGGCCCGTGTGCGCTGCCGGAAGTGCGGCGAGGTGATGCAGGTCAAGTCGCAAGCGCCCATGGTGATGCCGTCGGAGCTGCCAGTGGTCCCGCCAAGCCCGGAGTCATCCCCTTTCCCGGCCGAGCAGCCGGCTCCTCCGGCCGCGGCCGCGCCGCCGCCTCCACCGTCAGCTGCGCAGCGGCCTGCCGAGCCGGAGTTCGAGCGCTTCGCGTCGTTCAACGCGCCGTCGGTCGAGACCGCGCCGGCCGCTCCGCCTCGCGCCGCGCCCGCACCCCCCGCGTTCGGAGCGTCACCGTTCCCCGCGGATCCGGCGCCGGCTGAGGCTCCGCCCGTCCCGGCCGCGCCTCGAGCGGCTCCCTCTTCGCCCGCTCCCGACGCCGCGGCTCCGGCTCGCCCGAGAATCTCGGCTTCGGCCGTGCCCGACGGACTGACCCCGGAGGAAATGCAGCGCCACGAGAAGGCGCGGCGGCTCGCTCGCGTTCTCGCGTCGGACATCGCGATCTACAACCGCGAGAAGCGCGAGCGCGGGATCAAGGACGGCAACCTGGTCGCCGTGCTCGGGTACGAGATCAAGAAATCGTGGGAGACGTACAAGGAGCGCGTCGGCGCCGACTTCGCCAACACGACGCCCTACTTCCGCGACGCCTTGAACGAGATCGTCGCCGAGGGAAAGAAGATCTTCTAGCCCGCCCGGACGCCGCCCTTCCCGGCGGCTTCCGCTCGGCGCCCGCTCCGCCTCGCCAGAAGCGCCAGCGCGATCCCACCCGCCGCCAGGAACACCCCCGCTCCCAGAATCGCCGACTCCGCCGGAACCACGCCCCGCGCGAGAAGAAGCCCAGCCAGTCCCGCCGACGCCAACACCAGGAAGCGCGCCGTGAAATCGCGAAGCGCGAAGACCCGCGCCCGCGCCTCCGGACCGATCGATTCTTGGAGTGTGGCTTCCGTGGTGACCAGCAGGAGTGCGACGAACGCGCCCGCGCCGAAGCCGAGCGCGAGGTCGGTCCCGGCGTGGCTCGAGCGCGCGAACAACACGAGCGCGCCCCCGGCGCCCAGAAGCCCGAGCGCGATCCGTCTCCACGGCGAAGCGCCTCCGCCCCGGGCGGCCAGTGCGACCGACACGGCCACCATGCCCGTGGCCACGGCGGCGAGAAGGGTGCCCACTCCGGCGACGATCCCGCCGCCGCGCCGCGCCAGCAAGACTGGAGCGGCCACGTGAAGCGCGCCCCCCGCGATCCAGAGGAGCCCGGTCGCGGCGACGGCGCCCATGGCACGGCGGCTCCGCGCGAGGACGCGGGCGCCCTCCCGCACGTCGCCCCAGAGCGCGCGGTACGCGCCGGCGCCACTACGGACGGCCGGAGCCTCGCGCCGCGCCCTGGGCGCCACCCGGATCTGCGTGAGCGCGAGGGCGGATACGAAGTAGGTCAGGGCGTCCAGCGCGAACCCGACCCTCCACCCGAAACGCGCCACCGTCACGCCGCCGACGAGAGAGCCCGCGATCGTCGCCGCGACTCCGGCGAGCGTCACGAGGGAGTTGGCTTCCGTGAGACGGTCCTCGGGAACCATGTCGGGGAGCACCGCAGATCGGGCTGGGAGGAAGAACGTGTTGGCTACGTAAAGCGCGAAAACCAGGCCGAACGCGGCGGGGAGCCCGCCGTGGGGGACGACCACGAGAAAGAGAAGCGCCAGGACGCCGCGCGCGGCGTCGGAAACGACCAGGACACGCTTCGTGTTCCACGAATCGACGAGGGCGCCGATCCAGG
>JANLXD010000184.1:0-2372 GCA_031364935.1 Candidatus Eiseniibacteriota bacterium | reverse complement strand
CCGCGTCCCAGACTCTGCCGACCACCGTGCCCTGCATGGCCTGCGCGAGGACCAGAACCTTGACCAGGAAAAGGGGCCCCATGGATTCCGATTCTCCTACGTCCTAGGGCGTCCCTGCCGCTATTCACCCAATTCCAAAGTATAGAACCGCGCGGACGGGTTGTGGCAAACATAGCCCAGAGACTCGTACAGCGTCCAGGCGTTGCGATTCTCGGACACGGTCTCTAGAATTAGCCTCTTCGCGCCGGTCTGGACCGCGTGCTGGCGCGCCGCCCCCATGAGGGCGCGACCAACCCCGAGGCGGCGCGCGGTCGAGGCCACGTAGAGATCGTTCAGCACCCAGATCGGGCGGGCGGCCACCGATGAAAACGAAGCGTACAACTGTACGAACCCCAACACCGGGCCCGGTGCTCCCTCGCCCACCCCGCCCTCGCCCGTCGCGCCCTCGGTCCGCCCCTCCGCCATCCCCTCGGCCATGAAGATCACGCTCTCGCCGGCCTTCAGGCGATCACGAATGAAGGTGCGTGCCAGCTCCAGATTGGCCGGCTTGTCGTAGAACTGGCGGTACGAATCGAAGAGAGGCGCGATGAGATTTGCGTCTTGTTCGCCGGAGGCTCTTCGAATCCGGAACGCGGGGGCGCGGGCGGGCATGGACGTCGCTGATCCCCCTATGTCTTGAAGAACGCGAGCAGATCCGCGTTGATCACGTCCTTGTGCGTCGAGCACATGCCGTGTGGCAGGCCCGGATAGATCTTCAGCGTGGAGCCCTTGACCAGCTTGGCCGAGAGCATCGCCGAGGCGCCGATCGGAACCATCTGATCGTCGTCGCCGTGCATGATGAGCGTCGGCACGTCGATCTTCTTGAGATCTTCCGTGAGATCCGTCTCGGAAAACGCCTTGATGCAGTCGATCACGGCCTTGAAGCCGGCCTGCATTCCCTGAAGCCAGAACGAGTCGCGCAGACCCTGCGAAACCTTGGCGCCCGGCCGGTTGGCTCCGTAGAATGGCGCCGAGAGATCCTTGAAGAACTGCGAGCGGTCGGCGGTGACACCGGCGCGGATCTCGTCGAAAACCTCCATCGGCAGGCCCCCGGGATTGGCGGGCGTCTTCAGCATCAGCGGCGCCACCGCGCCGATCAGCACCGCCTTGGCGACGCGTTTCGTCCCATGGCGTCCGATGTATCGGGCGACTTCTCCGCCCCCCGTGGAATGCCCCACGTGGATGGCGTTCGTCAGATCGAGCGCTTCGGTAAGGGCCGCGAGGTCGTCGGCGTAGGTGTCCATCTCGTTCCCGTTCCAGGGCTGGCTCGAACGGCCATGGCCCCGGCGGTCATGCGCGATGCATCGGTATCCGTGGGCGCCCAGAAACACCATCTGGTCTTCCCAGGCGTCCGCGCTCAACGGCCAGCCGTGGCTGAAGACAACAGGCTGCCCGCGGCCCCAGTCCTTGTAGTAGATCTGCGTGCCGTCTTCGGTTTCGATCGTGGTCAGGTGGCGCTCTTTTTGGGCCGTTGTCATGGGACCTCTCCTTCGCTCCGTGAAATGTAGAGAGTGAGCCCACAACATCCCTCCCAGACCGGGGCTCACCCCGAGTAGCATGTTGCCGGCCCCCCACGGTAGTAAAGCAGCGATTTTGGATGACGCTCCGAGGCCGCCCGGGTATTCTCTTCTCCGGTCCTAGGCGCCCGCCGGGACCGAGCAGAACCCCCAACGATGGAGGGTGAGATCATGACGACCGCCCTTGTGCTCCCAGGAGCCGCCTCCGGCCGCTAGGCCGAGTCCTCACCCTCGCCTCCCGGCCGGTTCGTAACGCCGGCTTCTCCACGAACTAGATAACCGACTAGGCGATTTCGCGCGCCCAATTGCGCCGGGATCGGCCTGTCCCATTCACGGGAGACGAACGTGACTCGTTTGAAAAACCTCGGCTGGACTCCATTCTTTGAAGCACAGATCGATCGAGAGAACGACGCGGAGCTGATCCCCGCGCGCGTCATCGAGGAACAGCGTGGGAGCTACCGGATCGCGGGCGCGGAGGGCGTTTGGCGCGCCGAGCTGGCCGGCCGTCTGCGTCACGAAATCGCCGGTGACGGGGCCGCGGCGCCATGCACCGGCGACTGGGTCATGGCGCGCGTACCGCCTTGGAACGAGGACGGGAGTCCCGCGGTCATCCACCGGGTGCTCCTGCGACGGACCAAGTTCTCCCGCAAAGAGGCGGGCAATCGGACCGCCGAGCAGGTCATCGCGTCGAACGTGGACACGATCTTCCTCGTGCAGTCGCTGAACCGCGATCTCAACCCGCGGCGCCTGGAGCGCTACCTGGCGCTTCTCTGGGAGAGCGGCGCCGAGCCCGTCGTGGTCTTGAGCAAGGCGGAC
>JANLXD010000163.1:0-3186 GCA_031364935.1 Candidatus Eiseniibacteriota bacterium | reverse complement strand
GATGCCGATGAAGTCGTCGGGGCGAAGTCCGTAGCAAGGGCCGACGACCGTGGCCTCCTGCCCGACGGCGGAGAAATAGGTGCCGTGGAAGCGCCCCTGCTTGAACAGCCGGCGGCAGCGCTCGTCCACCTGGCGCACCAGGTTCATGTAGTAGTAGAGGCCCTTCAGCTCATCGTTGGAAACGGCCATCCTTCCTCCCGTTGGGTTCGCGAACCAGCATGCGACGTTACCATAGGTTGCGCGGATGGGAAGGGGTGAAACGGAGAGGCTGGGAGGTCCGGTCAGTGACCGGCGACGGCGGCGCCCACCGCGGCCAGAAGGCGCTCCTCGTCGAAGGGCTTGTCGACATGCCCGTTGAAACCGGCCGCCGCGGTGCGGCGGTGGTCCTCGGCGCTCGCCAGGCCGGAGACGGCGATTACGGGCGCGTGCGCGCGGCCCTGCCTGCGCGTCAATTCGCGCAGGAACTCGTATCCGTCCATGCGCGGCATGCGGAGATCGCAGAGCACGACATCGACGGGACCGGCCGCCACGGCTTCCAGGGCCTCGATCCCGTCCCGCGCCGTGAGGACGTTCGAGCCGAGTTGCTCCAGCATCAGGCGCGTCGGCTCGAGCGAGTCCTCGGCGTCCTCGACCAGAAGAATGCGGAGGCCGGCCAGCTCACGGACGTCCGCCGCGGGCCGGGTGAGTCCAACCTTGGGACTTGGGACGAGAGGGAACCGCATCGTCACGTCGGTCCCGCGCTCCGCGCCTTCACTGGCAATGCTGACGCTTCCCCCGTGGGCCTCCACCAGCCGCTTCACGAGGGAAAGGCCGATCCCGAGTCCCGCATGTTTCCGGCGGGTGCCCTGCTCCTGCTGCCGGAACATCTCGAACACGAACGGCAGGAACTCCGCGGCGATGCCTTCTCCCGTGTCGCGGACGTGCGCCACGGCCTGATCCCCCTCCCGGGCAAGCGTGACCGTGATCCTGCCGCGGGCTGGGGTGAATTTCAGCGCGTTCAGCAGGATGTTCCGGAAGATCTGCTGCATGCGATCCCCGTCCGCCTGGACGTGCAGGGGCTCGGAGGCATCGGCGAACATGACCGCGAGACCCTTCTTCTCGGCGGCCTCGGCGATCGACTCTACCGCAACCCGCATCGCGTAGCTGAGCGAGTGGACCTTCAAGTCCAGCACCGCCTTGCCACGCGTCAATCGGTTCAGCTCGAGGAGGTCCTCGACCAGCCGCACTTGAAGGAGCGCGTTCCGCTCGATGACCTCCGCCGCCCGCGCGACCTGGTCCGGTTCGGTTTCTCTCGTGAGTATCCGGGCCCACCCAAGAATTGGCGCCAGGGGCGTCCGCAGCTCGTGCGACAGCACCGCCAGGAACTCGTCTTTCGCGGCAGCCGAGGCGGTCAGCTCGGCCGCCGTCTCCTTGTACTGTCGGGCTCGATAGTTCTCTTGGAGGAGTGAGTCTCCCAGGACTTGAAGCAGCTCACCTTGGAGAGCCAGCCGCCGCTCGGGAACGGGGTGCTGCATCCGCGCCAGATCCCATAAACGCCGGAACGGCAACCCCGCTTCGCGCGCGAGCCGCTCGATGACCGTGGCCTGGGAGAAATCGACGAGCACGTAGCCGGCCACGGCCGCCCCCGCGACGACTCCGTCGAGAACGAGCGATGTGCCCACGGCCGCGAAACCGTAGGCCGACTTGACGACGACCGCCGCGCGATTGCCGGTCTGGGCGAGGCAGCGCCGCGCGCATTCGGCGGACACCCCGGTCTCGTAGCCGTGTTCGTGGAACAAGGCGGCGAGGGGAGTGGCGGGGGTAGGGTCGCAGACGATCTGCCCCTCGGCGCCGTAGAGCGTGACGGTCAGGTGCGTGACCGCGCCGTATTTTTCCAGCGCGGGCTTCCAGACGTCAATGTTGAAGAGCTGCTCGGCCGGGTATCCCATGTGGCCCTACTTTGAGTCGGAGTCGCTTTGGCTCTGATAGCGCGTCGGCGCGCGCGAGACCAATCCCTGGTAGCCGGAGAACGGAACCTTGAAGCTCCCGACGGGTAAGTTGCGCCCCATCACGCGCATTCCACGGCCGTTCACGATCTCGCACTCGTGCGTCATGCGGGTGGTCGGGTTCGCCCGCATTTTAGCGACGGTCAGACCGAGCCGGAACGAGTCCTGAATCTCGATCCAGTTCATGAGGATGATGTTGTCGACGAGCGAGCTCATCCCGAAGTCGCCCATCATCGACGTCATCCCCAGCATCTCCGGGTTCTCGTGGTTGTAGACGGTGGCTGTTTGGTGCTCCTTCATCAGCGCTACGAGCGCATGAAAGAAGTCGCGGAAGACCCGCCCCGTGGTTCCCAGGCTCGACCCGTAGGTGGAGATGCTGTCGAACACGACCCGTCGCGGCTTGAATTCCGCAACGACCCGCTCGATTTCATGGAAATGCTGATCGACCTGGATCTCCTGCGGCGGATCGTAATGCAGCCGTACCAGGCCCCGATCGACGTGGCCCTGGAGATCGATTCCGATCGTCTTCGCGTTGCGCAGGATCTGAGGGACCTGCTCGTCGAGACTGAGCATCAGGCATCGCTCGCCCAGCCGGGCGCCTTCATCGATGTACTGGCACGCCATGACGCTCTTGCCCACTCCGGAGATCCCGGCCACGACCGTCGTGCTGCCGAGGAAGTAGCCGCCGTTGGTCACCTCGTCGAGACCGGGGACGCCGGTCGACACGCGGGTCGTAGGGTCGTAGGCGGCGGCGCGATCGCGGCCCCATGGGCGGGGCGCCTGTACCCTGCGGTAAACCTGCATGCCATGTCCGTTGACGATTTGGAACGTGTGGCGACCCATCTGAAAATCGTGTCCTCGCGACTTGACGATTTCGATGGATCGGACCGTGGCGCGCGCCATGTCTTCCATCCGCAACCGGATAACCGTGTCGGCGATCGACTCTTCGGGCAGCGCGTTCTTGTTCACATCGCCGTTGAATGCGCTTGCTTCGACCGCCAGAACCGCCGTGAGGTTCTCCCGCTGGAGCCCTTCGACGAGAAGGTGAAAAGCTTCGCGAGGCTCGTTCCCGTTGGCGGTGCCGAGGATGCCGGCCACGCCATCGACGAAAATACAGCGCGCCCCCATTTCCGCGGCCGCCTCCAGCAGGAGGCTATCCGCCTGCTGCAGCTTTCGTCGGTGGAGCTGGAGGCCGAGCTGG
>JANLXD010000156.1:0-2928 GCA_031364935.1 Candidatus Eiseniibacteriota bacterium | reverse complement strand
GCTCTCCCGCGCCAAGGAAGCACAGCCCCAGGAGATTCCGGGTCCGCAGCATGCCGGCGGTGTCGCTGAATTCCCAGCGACTGATGTGGTAGGCAGCGCGGAAGTGCTCCTCGGCGCGGGCGGGCCGGCCGATGCGCCAGGCGGCGCGGCCGGCGGCCACGTGGAATTCCAGGATGCTCCGCTTGTCGTCGGGGCGGAGCGCGTAGAACTCCTCGAGCTTCTTCTCCGCGACTTCCGCGGCTTCCTTCCACCGGCCCAGACCGAGCAGGGCGCGGCAGCGAGCCAGGGTGACCGGCGTTTCGAGAGGCGGCGTGAGGGCGCCGGCGCTCTTCAGCTCGCCGATCGTGTCGAGGACCGCGGCGAATCTGGCGTGCGCGAGCAGGTCATCCAGGTTGCGGATGAGGCCGGCTTCGTCCGTCGAATACTTTTGCTCTTCGGGCATTCGCCCTCGCGAGGCGGGCGCCGTGGGCCCGCCTCCGTCTAGTTCGATGAACGTCTACCCGCTCAGCGAATCGTCAAGCGGGACAAAAGGCGCAGATAGACTTCCCACTTCATGCGGCTGCCCCGGGTCGCGCGGGTCGGGTCCACCGACTCACGGATCTGGAGCGAATTGCCGCCTCCGAACCTTGCCGACTTCTTCGGGGCCGGGCTCGGGACGTCATCAGCAGTCGGGTCGCCCTCGGGCATCGGCCCGGGCTGTTGCGGGTAGGTCTTCGCCGCCGCGATTTCCGGGGCCGCGACGAGGGCCGCGATCAGGAGGAGCGCCGCTCCCCCTTGCGTCCGTCCTCGGACGGTGCGCCCAAATCGCCCTATCATGGAGTCAGCCTCCGCATCTCCGGCATCAGTGCTCCGCTCTCGGGGAGGGGAATGCCCGAGCTTGCCTCGCGTGCTTTGGTTCATATGGGGTGTGGGGAATTCAGAGGGTGCGCTCCGGGCGCGTCCGACCCGAGGGAGGGCTGGATGTTGCGCTCGTGTCTGGTTCTGGAGGCCATGCGCACACCCTTTCCGTGGGCTGGCGATCCGGCTACTCAGCTAAGGTAGCACACCAAAGTCCCAAATTCAAGCGCAAAAAGACCTTAGCTGAAAGGGTCCGCGTGCCAATTTGGCCCGCGGGTGTTTCAAAATCGCCGTATGTGTTATAATTGCCGTAGTTTCCCCTACATCACTGGCGCGCACCGAGAGTCGAGGGGCATGAACGAGGCACAACGGATCCGCACTGCCCTCCTCGCCTCCCTTTCCCTCCGAGAGCCTTCTTCCGAAGATCACCTTCGGCTGATCGAGCTGACCCTGGCGGGGCTGGAGGACGAGAGGCGCGCCGCGCTCGCTTACGAGATCGCCGAGCGACTCGTGCCGCACGGAGTCCTCGAGCGTGTCGACCGCTTTCAGCGCGATCAAGTCCGCTACGCGCGCTACCGCGTTCGCGGCACCGGCGAGAGCTTCGTGCTCCAGTCGGCCGATCTCCCGCGCGACGACGAATCGCTCGCTCGCGCGACGCGCCCACACTGGCACGCGCGGAGCCGGCTCCTCTACCGAAGCCTCTCTCATCTGATCTCCGTCGAGCGGAAGCTCTTCACGCGCGACGAGCGGAACGCGGAATACCTCCAGACCGAGGCCGGCGACATCCTGCGCACCATCCTTGCCTCGGCGAAGCAGATCCTCGAGTGCGACGACGTGCGCCTCTACTCGCTCACGCGCACGGCTGCGGACGACGGGCGCCACATGGAGCCGGTGAGCGAGGGAGAGCCGTGGAATCGCGCGCTGGCCGAGGCGTGGGTCGGCCGGCGCGGTCTACCGCTTTACGTGAACGACGTGTCGGAAGGGGGGCGCGTCCACGCCATGGTGGACGCCGAGGCGATGGACGCGACGATGCACCTCGCGGTCGCTCCCTTCGAGGCGCGACCCGAGGCGAGCGGGCTCAAGTCGCTCGCCATGGCGCGCGTGGGCGAGGCGGGCTCGTCGCTCCTCTACGTCCTGGAAGCGTGGAGCCAGGAGCCGGGCTTCTTCACCGACGAGCGCGTGGGCATTCTCACCGTCGTGGCCGAGCACGCGACCGATCTCCTGAACACGCTGAAGAAGCTGGGGATGCTCGTCATGATCGACGAGTTGACCGGGGTCTACAACCGGCCCTACTTCGGCCGCCAGCTCGACCACGAGATCGCCCGCGCCTACCGCGAGGGGCGCCCCATGTCGCTCGTGATCGCCGACATCGACGACTTCAAGCGGGTCAACGACACGTACGGTTACGAGGCCGGAAACATTGTGCTGCGCGAGCTGTCCCAGACCCTGTCGTCCAGCCTGCGGCCGTTCGACACGGTCGCGCGCTGGGGCGGCGAGGAGTTCGCGCTCATCCTGAGCGCCGAAACCACGCGCGCCGAGGCGCGCGAGATCTGCGAGCGTCTGCGGCTCAAGGTGCAGAACATGGTGATCCTGGTCCCGGGGCTGGACGGCCGCGAGAACTCGGTGCGCCTCACGATGAGCCTGGGTGGCGCCATGTTCCCCAACGACGTGCCGCTGAACGTGGACCGCTCCCGGGGCCTCGAGCGCCCCGCGCGCGACAAGCTGGCGCACGAGCTATGGACGCGGGCGAACATGAATCTCAGGTACGCCAAGGAGCGCGGGCGGAATCAGGTGACGTACAGCGGAGAGTAGTAACCACCTGTTGAACGGGCAATCCATCCGGTCTAGTCTTTAGTCCCTGCCCTTGTTACTCGACGACGTCCGGACGAGACTACCAAGTATGATGATTCCCTGACATGGCTGTGTCTACCGAAATTATTGCCTTCCTCTGCGCAACTGCTTCTTTGAGCGCAATCCCAGCGGTTCTGATGGAAAGTAGAAGACGCGACCGGGATCCCGCATCTCGTCCGTATGCGTGGGGATACTTTCAGGGCCTGTGCGGAATGATTGGCGGCGGGTCTTCTATCGCAT
>JANLXD010000146.1:0-3139 GCA_031364935.1 Candidatus Eiseniibacteriota bacterium | reverse complement strand
AGCATCTAAGCGCGAAACTCGCCCCAAGATGAGATATCCCCCAGCATAAGCTGGCTAAAGGACCCTCGGAGATGACGAGGTTGATAGGCCGGAGGTGTAAGCGCGGCGACGCGTTCAGCCGACCGGTACTAATCGTCCGTGAGGCTTGATCGGACTCTAGTTGCCCGGTGGTCTCAGTTTCATCCCGTCATCCGTTTCAGTTGTCGAGGCAGTAAGGCGGCGCGTGAGCGTCGCTTGCAGGAGACGCGGCGCATTCAGGACGCGCCGCGGAGGACATTCCGGTGGCAATGGCGGAGGGGAAACACCTCTTCCCATTCCGAACAGAGAAGTTAAGCCCTCCAGCGCCGATGGTACTGCACGGGAGACTGTGTGGGAGAGTAGGTCGCCGCCGGGAGTAGCTTGAACGGCCCTTCGCGAAAGCGAGGGGCCGTTTTTATTTCTGGCACTGACAGCCGATATGAAGAGAGGCGACCGCACGGAGCAGATCGGTCGTGGCCCGCGTCATAACTACCGCAGCATGATGAACCGCCCCTGAATGGATCCCTCCACCGCGTCAACACGATAGAAGTAGAGGCCCGACGGTAGCGGCCGCCCCGCGGCGTCATGCCCATCGAAGCGAGCGGCGTGCTTTCCGCGCGGCATCATCGGCTCTTCGAGGAGTCGCCGCACCAGGCGGCCCGCCGCGTCGTACAGACGAACACGCACGAAGCCGGCGCGCGACGTCACAAAGAGGAATGAAGCGTCGGGTCGGACGGGGTTAGGAGACATGGCCGCGGCGAACAAAGGGGTTCTGCCTGCATCATCACCGACGGCTGAAATCGGGTAGTCCTGGTAGGCCGAAATATTGTCGACCTGGAAACGCTCGCTTCCCCCGACTGGAGCGTAGAGCACGTTGAAATCGATGTTCGAGCCCGTCGTCACAGCCACATAGTCGAGGGACGCCTTCTTCCAGGTCGGAGACAGCGGCACGTCAGGTGAGTACATGCTGCTTCCCTGCTGGACTGCACCCAGGTACTCGCGGATCCGAATCTGGGCTTTTCCCGTACCCGTGGCGGAGCGGACCCAAGCGCCGAACCGGTACAGAGTACCGGCTGCCGGGACCGATGCGATCCTGTTCGGCGAGTCGTTCAAACCGAACTTAGCGGTTCCGAGTGCAGGTCCGGTCGCTTCGACGGAGAAGCTGCCGTCGAAACCGCCAGCGACGCGCTGGATCGTCGCTCCCGTTCCATTCCAGCCGCTGGTCGACGTCTCAAACGATGGGTTGCCGACGAGATTGGTTCCGGGACCGGGATTCGCCGCGTAAACGGACGCGCTGGCCGTGTCGGATCCTCCTCCGCCGTCGCTGACGAGAACGGTAGCCGTCCACCGTCCCGCCGCATAGCTATGCGTCGCCGTGGCCTCGGCCTGCGGTCCCACGACAGTTCCGTCACCGAAATCAAAACGGTAGGAAACGATCCCACCGACTGAGTCCACAGAGCCGGAAGCGTCAGCGATGACGGAGAGTGGGGCGTTGCCTGTTATGGGAGCCATGCTCAGATTGGCCGTCGGAGGTGGATCCGCGAGCACGGTCACCGCGCACAAGGCCGACCCCGAAAGAGCGTTCGAGGCCGTGAACGTGACCTTGTAGGGAGTGGAGCTTGCATCGGCTGTCGTCGGCGACCAGGTCAGCGTGCCGGAGGTATTCCCGGCGCCCACGGTGAACGTCGCACCGTTCCCGACGGGCAAGTCCGAGAGGTCCGCGGTCAAGGATGCGAGCGACTCGCTGTTGGGGTCGGAGGCCGTCACCACCATGCTGATCGGAGTGCCGGCGATGTCGCTGATGGAATGTGGCGCGACAACGACGGGCGGCGAGTCCAGGCGATCCTCGTTCACGAAGAAGGAGTCGACCACGTTCCCGAAGGCGCATTCCACGTCGTTCGTTCCACCGCCGGCGGGACCGCACAGGAAAACGCCCTCGATTCCCGCGGGCTTGAATCGAAGCCGGAGCGGACCGTGATGCATGGCTCGAAACGCCGACCAGGACGGCTGCTGGCACGTCAGCCAGAGGCAGCTCCCGACAGTCTCCAGGGAGGAGCCGCCCGTCCCCACCGTCACATGAACGACGCCGCTCTGATGGTACGTTCGCTCGTAGTTGTGGCTGTGGCCGCACACGTTCAACACGTATTTGCTGTGGCTGGCGCCCAACCCGTCGAGAATCACCCGCAGCGAGCCTAGTCCGGCGTGATACCCCGAGGAGTACGCCGACCGATGGCCGAACGTCACGACGAACCGGATCGCCGGATCGCCCTGCGCCGCGTCCATCAGCGAATCGGCCGTCGAGCTCCACGCGGGCAGAGCCCCGACCCAGGGCTCGGGATAGGCGATGAAGCGCACGTTGCCGTAGTCGAACCAGTACCAGTCTTCACCACAGCAGGCCACGGCGGGCGAACCCGGAGATGCATACTGGGAGTTCGGCAGCTCGAATCGGCCTTTGTAGTTACGGAGGTCGTCCGTGCCCGGGTCCCCTTCATGATTGCCCCACGCCGGCATGTAGGCCGCATCCTGAGACCACGCCATCATGTCGTTGAAGTGCCCTTCGACGGCCTCCTGACCGCGGTCGTCTCCATACGTGAGATCCCCGACCATGAGAACGAACGCGGGACTGGAAGCGGCGATGAGGGACTGCACGGGGGCGACGTTCGGATATCTCACGGCATCGCCGATATCCCCCTCGACCATGATGGTGAAGGACGCCGTGGATCCGCGCGGCGGAGGCGTGCGGAAGGTGTGGTCCGGTCCGCCGCCGATCGAATAATGGTAGAGCTTGTTCTCCAAGAGGTTGGTGATCCCGGCCTCCCAGAACGGGCCAGCCGAGGAGAACGGGACGGGACTGGGCGTTCTGGCCGTGACGGTCTGCCCGTAGAAGGTTGTCGTGCCGTACTGGACCACGCTGTCAGGGCCCGCCCAATCGAGGGTCACGGCGGTCTGGCCCATAACGGTCCAATGCACCTGCTGTCCCCCGAGTGCGGCCGCGGAGGACGGCTGCATCAGGCACAGCAAGAGAACGAAAGTCGCGGCTCGGGAGTGACTGCCGATCTCCGGGAACGGAGGTGCTTTCAGAGGGGTCGTATCAGCACAGCACAAATGAATCGGCCTCGTG
>JANLXD010000049.1:0-5347 GCA_031364935.1 Candidatus Eiseniibacteriota bacterium | reverse complement strand
ATCTCCCCGCGGGTCATGTCGATGATTCCCGTGGTGTGGCCGAGGTCCTTCATCTTGAGGAGGAGGCCGCCCACGCCGATCTCCGCGTCGTCGGGGTGCGGCCCGAACACCAGGATGTCGATCTTCATTCGTCCTCGGTTTCGGGGTCGTTGGGGGACTTCGGTGGCGCCGGCTTGAAGAGGTCGTCGAGTTTCGACCGAGCCTCCCCGGCGGTCGGCTTCGAAGCGCCGGGCTTGAAAAAGGAGTCCAGCTTCGACCGCGCTTCCTTCTCGCGATCAGGAACGCCCGCGCCGCGGCCGTCCGCCGGGTTCAGCGTGAAGTAGTCGCAGAAATTCCGGCGCTCGCGGTCGGTGACCCACTCGGCATTGGGCTCGCGGCACTGGTTGTGCGCGTGACGGTCGTAGTGGCGGCACTGCACACAGGCGTGGAGATCACGTCCGCACTTGGGGCATGCGGCGTCGCGCACCACGCGCATCTTGGGATCGAGCGAGGTCCCGCAGAAATGGCAGGCGCTCATCGGGTCGCATCCATGAGTGTGAGCCGATGATACCTTGACAAGGCACGGGGCGGAACCGATGATCGGGCCTCAGCTTCGGGGCCCAAACGGGCCTGGAATCGAGGGAGGCGGATGCAAGTCAGCGGTTGGAAAGGGTTGGGAGTGGCCGGAGCTTGCGCGATGGCCCTTGCCGTCGGCTGCGCGAAGCACGAGGAGTCCCGGGCGATCGCCTGGAACACTTCCTACGACGCGGCGCTGGCCGACGCGGGGAAGAGCGGCCGGCCGATCCTGCTCGACTTCTATACCGACTGGTGAGAATGGTGTAAGGCTCTGGAAGAGTCTACCTACACCGACCCCAAATTCATCGACTACTCGAAGCGCTTCACGATGGTGAAGCTGAACGCCGAGAAGGACACGGTCACGGCGGCGCGCTACCACGTGAAGAGCTATCCCACGATCATGGTCCTCCAAAAGGACGGGACCGAGATCGACCGCGTGGTCGGCTACTATCGCGCCCCCGAATTCATCCAGGAGGTAGAAGACCGCATGGCCGGACGGAACACGCTCGCCGCGCTCGCCGCGGCGGAGCCGGACAGCGGAAAGTTCCCCGAGTATCGGGCGCGGCTCGCCGAGCGCTACTTCCTCCACGGCCTCTACGACGACGCGCGGAAGAACTACGTGGCGTTCGTCGCTCTCGATCCCAAGAACGTGTCCGGCCATACCGACGACGCGCTCCTCTCGCTCGCCATCATGAGCCGGAAGGACAAGGACTACGCCGCGGCCCGCCGCTATGCCCAACAGATCATCGACCGCTACCCCGCCTCCGACACGCGCAAGCCGGCGGTCCTCGAGCTGGCCGGAAACTGGAGACGCGCGGGGCAGCTCACCAAGGCGCGGACGATCTACCTCGATTACGCGAAGCGGTTCCCCGAGGACGAAGACGCGAAATGGGCGAAGGACATGGCCGATTCGATGACCGTCCGGATCCGTCGCGGCGAAGGCGTCTGATCCCACCTGCCTTCTAACCTGACCGAATGAAGCTCGGAATCCTGGGGCCGCCCCAGAGCGGGAAGACCACGCTGTTCGCCGCTTTGACGCGAGGCCAGGCCCAGTCGGGCTCCTCCCGCGGCGAAGCCGTGCACCTGGGCTCGGTCAAGGTCCCCGACGCCCGCCTCGATCACCTCCGCGACCTCTATCAGCCGAAGAAATTCACGCCCGCCAAGGTGGACTACGTGGACGCGCCTCCGCTCGAGGCGGGGCGCGCCGAGCGCGGCTCGCTCGCGGCGCTCACCGCGCTTCGCGACGTGGACGCCTTCGTCCTCGTGATCCGCGCCTTCGACGATCCCGCCGTGCCGCACTTCCAGGACGGCGTGGATCCCGCGCGCGACGCCGGGTGGCTTCTGAGCGAGATCATCCTCGAGGACCTGGCGGTGGTGGAGCGCCGGCTCGATCGCATCGAGAAAGCGGTCAAGGTGGGGAAGAAGCCCGAGGACCCGCACGAGCACGAAGCGCTGAAGAAGGTGTGCGACGCGCTCGAGAACGAACGCCCGGCCCGGGCGGCTGGGCTGAGTGCGGTTGGGGAGCGAGCGCTCCGCGGCTTCCAGCTTTTGAGCATGCGGCCGTGGATCGTCGTGGTGAACGCGGACGACGCGCGGCTGAAAGGGGGCGAAGCGTCGTTGACCGGTCCGGTGGCCGCCCGGTTCGGGGCCGAGCCGCCTCCCGTCCTCGCGCTCTCCGCCAAGACCGAGGCCGAGCTGGTCCAGCTCGCGGACGACGACGCCCGCGAGTTCATGTCGGTGCTCGGGATCGCCGAGCCGGGGCTCACGCGGATGATCCGCGTCTCCTACGCCACCCTGGGGCTCGTCTCGTTCTTCACGGTCGGGCCCGATGAGGTCCGGGCGTGGACGGTGCGGGACGGGGCGCTGGCGCCCGAGGCCGCGGGGGCTATCCACAGCGACCTGGAGCGGGGTTTTATCCGCGCCGAGGTGATCGGCTACGACGACCTCGCGAAGACGGGCGGGATGCCTAAAGCCCGGGAGATGGGCCTCTTGCGGACCGAGGGGCGAGACTATAGAGTCCGGGACGGCGACGTCGTGAACATCCGCTTCAGCGTCTGACTCGGAACCTTCCCGGGAGCCGATCCGTAGAGAAACCATGGGCTTCCAGCACTCGGATCGTTCCCGGAGGATGATCATGACCCCCCACGCACCCCGTAACCTTCGTCTGGTGGTCGCGGCGGCCCTGGTCGTAATGGCCGCGGCAGCCGCCACCCCCGCCGGCGCCGCTCATCTTCGCGCGATCACGGACAAGACGTTTCCCTTCCAGCCGGGCGGGACCGTCGAGATCGACAGCCAGAACGGCCGGATCGTCGTCGAGACGTGGGAGCGGCCGGAGGTGCGGGTGCAGATCACGCGCGAGGTGCGGGCGAACGGAGACGAGCAGGCTCGCGCGCTGATGCGCCAGCTCACGGCCGACGTGGAGGCGGGCCCGAGCCACATTCGGATCCAAAGCGTCTACCCCAAGCGCGAGAAAGTCACCGGCATCTGGGACCTGATCGGGCGCGGCGTGCGGGCGATCAACATCCACTATTACCTCCAAGTGCCCCGCCAGACCTCGCTCGACCTGACCACCGCGAACGGCGAGATCCGCGTGCGCGGCGTCCAGGGGACGCTCGTCGCGAACACGACCAACGGGGACGTCGACGTGAGCGCTGTCCGGGGAGCCGTCGAGGTGCACACGACGAACGGGCAGATCCGGATCGCCAAGGTGGAGGGTCCGGCGGTTGCCGGGACCACCAACGGGAGCGTCGCGGCCGAGCTGACCGCGCTTCCCGCCCGGGGAGCGCTCGAGTTTCAGACCACGAACGGGAACATCGAGCTGACCCTTCCGCGCGATCTTCACGCGACGCTGGAGGCGGGTACCACAAACGGCCGTGTTAATATCAACTACAAGATGACGACGCAGGGTACGTTATCGTCGAAGAGCGTGCAGGGCACGATCGGCGGCGGCGGGCCTCGCATCAAGCTGGAGACGACCAACGGCACCATCAACGTCGGGCCGCCCCGCGCCCGCGCGAGCCATTGACCTCCGAGGAGCACACGTGAGCACCGGAATTCCGCACGCCGACATCTCGCAGCGGGGCCCATTGAGCCGGGCCGATTTCCTCGAGCTCCTCTACTGGTTCGCCGACACCCGCGCCGTTCCCGACGTGGTCGGAATCCGCGGGCTGTCGCGTGTCACGCGCCTGGCGCTGATCCTGGGCGAGGAGACGGGGATGGCCCGCGAGATCGATCCGTTCTTCACGTTCCACGCGACGCCGGACGGCGGCATCGCGAGCGTCGACGTCTGGACCGAGCTTCTGGCGCTCCGCGCCTACCAGGTCCTCGAGCAGCTCCCGGCCGACGAGCCGATGCCGCCCCAGGAGATCGCCGAGCGCCGCTACCTCCTCGAACACCATATTCCGCGCCAGGAGCACGTCGACTATCCGCTCCCGACCTTCTTCGAGCGGGACGTGGTGACCAACAAGGGAACCTTCTTCGCCGCCAAGCGCGAGGATCAGCTGATCGAGCGCCGCATCCAAATATTGAAGCGTGTGCCCGAGCTGGAGCGGCTGCCGCTCGACGAGCTCTCGGCGCGGGCACTCCGCCTCGTTCGCGTCCCGGCCGCGGCCCGCTAGGGCCGAGCCGGGAGAAACCGGAATCCGTATGCTGATGCGGCTGCTTCTCCGAATTTTCATCTCGATGCTCATGATCGCCCTGGGAAACCGCGCGGGCGGGGGGCAGCGCCGCGTCTTCCGCGGCGCCGCCGACGGACGCATCGGGCGACGCGCGCGCGGACCGAAGCCAGGCGAGGAGCCGCTCGATCGGAGCGACGTCGTCGATGTCCCGTTCACCGATATCCCGCCTCCCGGCGAACAGCCGCGCCCGGGCGGCGCCACCGGCGCGTGACCCTCAGGCTCCTCCCGTCCTGACGACGGACGGGAGCCGGACACCCCATGAGCGAAACCCTCGGCCTCTTCCCGGAATCGGAGGGGCGCCGCCCGGTGCGCGCGCCGCTCGCCGACCGCATGCGGCCGCGCACGTTCGAGGAGTTCGAGGGGGGCGCGTCCCTGGTCGGCGCGGGAACCCTGCTCGGCACCGCCATCCATACCGGCGACGTGCCGTCGATCATCCTCTGGGGTCCTCCGGGTAGCGGGAAGACCACCCTCGCCCGGCTGCTCGCCGAATCGAGCCGAGCGCGATTCGAGCAGTTCAGCGCGGTCACTTCGGGCGTGAAGGAAGTCCGCGAGGTGATCGAGCGCGCGCGCACCGCCCGCCGCGCCTCCGGCGCCCCGACCATCCTCTTCGTCGACGAGATCCATCGCTTCAACAAGGCGCAGCAGGACGCGTTCCTGCCCCACGTCGAGGACGGCACCATCGCCCTGATCGGCGCGACCACCGAGAACCCGTCGTTCGAAGTGAACAACGCGCTTCTCTCGCGGATGAAGGTGGTCGTCCTGGGAATGCTTCCTCCCGACGCGATCGAGCGGATCTTGAAGCGCGCGCTGGGCGACGCCGAGCGGGGGCTGGGCGCGACCGGTGTCATCGCCGACGACGCGGCCGTTCATCTCATCGCCGGGATCTCCGGAGGGGACGCGCGCGTCGCGCTCCAGACCTTGGAGAATGCGGCCGCGCTGGCGGGGCGCCGGAAGCCGCCCGCGGTGACGGCGGAGGACGTGCGCGAGGCGGCGCAGCGGCGCGCTCTCCCGTACGACCGCGCGGGGGAGGAGCACTACAACATCGTCTCGGCGCTCCACAAGGCGCTGCGCGGGAGCGATCCCGACGCGGGCTTGTACTGGCTGGCGCGGATGCT
>JANLXD010000123.1:0-2282 GCA_031364935.1 Candidatus Eiseniibacteriota bacterium | reverse complement strand
CTCGCGACCGCGCAGCGGGCGATCTCGACGGCCCCGTGGCCGTACGCGTCCGCCTTCACGACGAGGAGAATCCGCCGCCGGGGACCGATCGCCGCGGCGATGGCCGCGAGATTCCGGCGGAAGCGGTTCAAGTCGACCTCGACCCACGTGGGAAATTCCATACGTGTCGAGTATCACAGGCCCCCGAGAGAAAGCAAGGACGGCCGGTGTGCGCTAGACTGGCGCGATGGAAGCGCCTCGTCCCGCGCCCGCGCGCGGCTCACCGGAAGCCCCGGACCGGAAGGATTTCGCCGCCGCCGCGGCGGAGCTGCTCGACCTGGTCCGCCACCTCGCGGGGCCGGACGGCTGCCCGTGGGACAAGGAGCAGAACCCCCGGACGCTCACTCCCTACCTGGTCGAGGAAGCGCACGAGATCGGCGAGGCCGTCGCGAATCGCGATCCGCGCGCCGCCGACGAAGAGCTGGGCGACCTGTTCTATCTCTCCTGCTTCCTCGCCATCGCGCTCGAGAAGGAAGGAGGCGCCGCGCCCGCCGCGGTGCTCCGCCAGAACATCGCGAAGATGGTCGGGCGCCATCCGCACGTGTTCGGGGAGGGGACGACCGGGGCGCCCGGCGAGGGCGGCCTGGACACGCAGGGGGTCCTGCGACGCTGGGAAGAGCGGAAGCGGAAGGAGTCATCCGACAGCTCGACGTTGGGGAAGCGCCCCGAAGGGCTTCCCGCGCTCCTCCAGGCCTATCGGATCCAGGAAAAGGCGGCCGCAGTGGGATTCGATTGGGAGCACGCGCAGGGGGTCGTGGACAAGATCCGGGAGGAGCTGGTCGAGGTGGAGCACGAGATGGGAGCCGCGGCCTCCGAGCGGGTCGAAGAGGAGATCGGCGACCTTCTCTTCGCGGTGGTCAACCTGGCGCGATTTCTCCGCATCGATCCCGAGGCGAGACTCCGGATCGCGACGGAGAAGTTCCGGAGCCGGTTCGATCGCGTCGCGGCGATGCTCCGCGCGCAGGGTCGCTCGGTCGAGGAGGCGGGCCTGCCCGAGCTGGACCGCCTGTGGGAGGCGGTGAAGAAGGAGGAGCACGAGGCGCGCTAGCGCGCTCGCTACGGTGCTAGGCGGCGGGTCCCTTGTCGGCGGCCGGCTGCCCGGCCGGCTCGGCGGGCTCGGCCTTTGCGGCGACCTTCCGGTCCTCGTCCACTTCGGCCACGTAGTTCAGCCGAAGCTCCGTGAGCACGTGGGTGAGGAATCGCGATTCTTCCCCCGTCAAATTCCCGCTCGTCCGCTCCTGGAGCATCTCCAGCATGTCGATCGAGAGGCGCGCCTGCGGCAGGTCGCGCTCCACCTCGTTGGTGAACGGATTCATGATCTTGCCCATCTGCTGCATCGCGGCCGCCTGGAAGGAATGGACCAGGCCCAGGAAAAGCTCCTTCCGGCCCGTCGTCGTTTCGGTGGTTTCGGTCATGGCTCCCTCAGTGAATCCGTTCGGCGATCACCATCGTCAGATAGGACGTCTCCCGCGCGGACAACAACACCGGATGGTCCCGGCTCTGCCCCAGCACCTCGACCACGCGAAGCGGCTGCCCCGCGTCCTTCGACGCCGCCCGCAGCACGTCGAGGAAGAGCGGCGGGTCCACGTGATGCGAGCAGGTCGCGGTCGCGATGACGCCTCCCGGCTCGAGGAGCCGGAGCGCGGCTTCGTTGAGCTGCGCGTATTTCCGGAGCCCGTCCTTCAGCGCCTTCCGGCTCTTCACCAGGGCCGGCGGGTCGAGAATGATCATACCAAAGCGCTCTCCCGCGGCATCGAGGGAGCGAAGCGCCGTCTCGACCTCGTCGACGCGGAATTCCGGTGCCCGGTTCGGCACGTTGCGCCGCGCGTTCTCCCGCGCGCGCTCGATCGCGGGCTCCGAGCGGTCGATCCCCACGACGGCGGCGGCGCCTGCGGCGGCGCAGTGGAGGGCGAAGAGTCCCGTATAGCAGTAGAGATCGAGCACGCGGCGTCCCACCGACTCCTGGGCCACGCGGGTCCGGTTGTCGCGCTGGTCCAGGAACTCCCCCGTCTTCTGGCCCGTTCGGAGATCGACGGAGATGACGAAGCCCTGGAGCGGCGCGTCCACTTGCTCGGGCACCGAGCCGCGCTCCAGCGGCTCGAGCAGCGGCAGCTCTTCATAGAGCCGGGAGGGCGAGTCGCGGCGGCAGATCATGCCGGCCGGCTGGATCACCTCCTGCAGCACCTCCAGCACCATGTCCAGCCGCGCCTCGATGCCGGCGGTCAGGCTCTGGACGCCCAGGT